>JAGHTV010000184.1 GCA_018065165.1 Candidatus Sodaliphilus fimicaballi
GTTCTTGCCGACGGTACAAACCACTTCTGGGTAAAGGTCGACATCAAGAACGACGCTCAACCCGAACTCGCTATCGACGCTAAGCTCCTCTCACTCACCGATGCCGAGGGCAACACAATCGCAGTTGAGAACGGTGACCCCGAGGGCAGCCGCACAACTAAGAGCATGTACATCATGCAAGAGGGCACCAACGTAGTTACAGTGGTTAACCCCATCATGTTCTACGACAATGGTGGTCCCACCGAGAACTTCACCAAGGGCTTCAACGGCACCGTTACTTTCGTTCCCGGCAAGGAGAACTGCAGTATCGTTATCGACTCAAAGAGCTTTGCTACCGGTTCAAGCTCATACAACAAGTTCGGTCTGTTCAACGGCCGCACTGCCGACGAGGCTAACCGTGTGGGCACAGCCACTACTTACTATGCTACCTACGGTCCCCAGAACGTAATCTCTGAGGCCGAGGACGGTTCACTCACCGTAACCTTCACCACCAGCACCGCAAGCTATGCAAGCGTGACTGCAGGTTGGGAAATCGATGTTCGCCTGCACGAGTACAAGCCCCTCGAGGTTGAAGCTGTGACTGCATCAAGCGTCAAGAGCGACGACATCGTGCGTGGTGCTCTCAACGAGCCCATCGCAAAGGTTAAGGTCGACGTAGTTAACGACAACCAGAAGGTTTCTCTCAACAACATCAAGTTCAACACAACCGGTACTACCGCCCTGAGCGACATCAAGGCTGCACGCCTCTACTTCTCGGGCAACGTTGACGACTTTACTACCGACAATCTCGTAGCCGAGACTACTACCGTGGGCAGCGAACTCACTTTCACAGGCGAGTCTCCCATCGAGATTACCAAGCGTGGCACTTACTACCTGTGGCTCGCTTACGACATCGACGAGAACGCTGCTGCTGGCAACACCGTTGCAGCACAGCTCGTGAGCCTGGATGGTGGTGTAGAGACCACAACTTTCACTGCTCCCGCTATCACTCGCAACCTCAAGGCCGGTTTCAAGGGTACTTACACCATCGGCAAGAGCGACAATGCCGACTATGCAACATTTGCTGCCGCAGTGGCTGCAATGAGCGTAGGCGTTGAGGGCGACGTACGCTTCGAGGTTGAGGACGGCACTTATGCTGAGAATATCGTGCTCAACGCTATCGCTGGCACCAACGCTAACCACACCGTAACATTCGTAGGCAAGAGCGGCAACCGCGACGCTGTAGTCGTAACTGGCTCAGGCACTGTAAACAGCATCTCTGTTGAGGGTAGCGATGTTAAGCAAGGTATGGTATTTGTCAATGCTACTCCTTATGTGACATTTGAGGCTATGAGTTTCATCCCCACAAGCCAGAACTATCCTAATGCTGTTCACTACTTCAACAAGAGCGGTAACTTCACACTGCGCAACTGCGTGGTTAAGGCCGATCCCATCCTGAGCGGTTACAGCGGCATGAACCTGGTTAAGGGCGAGTGCACTAAGGCTAACGGCAACGTAAACAACAACGTCACTATCGAGAACAACCTCTTGAGCGGCGGTTACATCGCAGTATATGCAGGTGCTTACGGCATCGTGGCTAACATGCGCGAGACTGGCCTCGTAGTACGCAACAACACCGTTACCAACGCTGGCTCTAAGGGCATCTATGTACTCGATGAAATTGGTGCTCTCGTAGAGAACAACATCATCACCCAGAGCGTTACCGAGAAGACCAGCTACAGCGGTATTGACATTTATCGCAACAAGGGTCAGTTCATCGTACGCAACAACTTGATTGTTAACAGCCACAAGGCTTACAGCAACGGTATCTACCTGCGTCAGGAATGCGAAGGCGACGCTAACGCTCCCGCACAGGTATATAACAATGTGGTTGCTATCACATCATCACCCACAAATAGCACCGCTGGCGTACAAATCAATAGCGACTGCGATAACATTGAGTTTGTTTACAACACCGTGAGCGTGGCTGGTACAACTGGCTACATATTCTACAACGGAACAAACTCTAACAAGTGGGACCATGTGGTAATCGCTAACAACCTGCTCCAGAACACCACAACCAGTGGTATGGGTGCTCTGTTCTTCAACGAAGATATCTTTAGCAAGGCTATTATCGAGAACAACGCATGGCACGTGGCATCAGGCACTATTGTAAAGGACTATGCTGCAACAATCGAGGCTCTCAACGGCCACGACAAGGCTCAGAACAACTGGACCGAGCAGGCCGAGTTCTTGAGCGAAACCGATCTCCACCTCAAGAGCGCAGGTACACTCGTTAAGGGTACAGCTATCAGCTACGTGACTACCGACGCCGACGGCAACGCTCGCGCCGAGGTTCCCACAGTAGGTGCTTATGAGTTTGCCGAGGTTGTAGAGGAGAAGCCCGAGATTGCCGAGGGTTATCCCACAGTTAACGGCATCACCGAGAATAGTGCAGTGGTTAAGAGCAACTGGAGCGTGGGCGGCAAGCTCTACGCTAAGGTTGTGGCTCAGGCTGCTAGTGAGGGCAACGCTGCTCCTGCAATGGTTCCCTCAGTTGACGACATGCTCGCAACTACAGCTGTTGACATCACTGCCGACACCGACGTTGAGAGTACATTCAACGACCTCACTCCCAGCACTACCTACAAGGCTTACCTCATGGTAGAGAGCGCACTGGGCGTGAAGAGCGACATCGTTGAGACCGAGGCATTCACTACCCTGCGTCACATCGATCCTCTCGAACTCTACATTGAGGCTATTAGCGATACTATCAACGCTGGCGAAACCAGCATGGTATATGCAATGGTTGAAGGTGGCGACGAGCCCTACACTTGGGAATGGCGCGACCAGATGAACAACGTGGTAGGCAACACCGATATGGTTGAGGTAACACCCGACTACACTCGCGCTTACATCGTTAAGGTTACCAGTGCCGACGGCCAGACCATTGAGGGCAAGACTGCAATCATCGTTCACGGCGACGCAGTAGCTGCTACATTCGACGACTGGTATCTGCCCGAGGAGAGTGTTGTTATCCCCAATGATGACGATGTGCTCTACAGCGGTTCATATGGCTTCCACGGTTTCGGCGGTTCTTACGGCACTACGACCTTCTGGAACGGCTTCGCATTTGCCAACAAGACAGCCAACACATTTGTTAGCCTCGACGACCAGTACAACACCTCAATGGGTAGCGGTCGCAACAGCGCAGGCTACGGCATCGCTTATACCTATGGCGCTTACGACATCGATGTTACCAACAGCGTTGACGGCGACACCATCAAGGGTATGTACATCAGCAACAATGCTTATGCACTCAATAGCATCCTGCACGGCGACGGCTTCAGCCAGCCATTCAAGCAGGGCTCATGGTTAATGGTAACTGCTACCGGTAAGGCTGCCGATGGTTCAACTAAGACCGTTGACTTCTACCTCGCCGACTACCGCAGCGACAATGCAGCCGACCACTACGCACTCGACACATGGCAGTGGATGGACCTCAGCAGCCTGGGCAAGGTTAAGAGCATCAACTTCAGCATGAGTGGTAGCGACTCTGGCCAATGGGGTCTCAACACTCCCGCTTACTTCGCTATGGAGGACTTCAACGGCACTCGTCTTGAGACCGAGGCTACTGTTGAAACAACAACTGGCGAAACAAGCGTTGATCTCGCCGACTACTTCGACATCAACACCGTGAGCGGTGCAACCGTCGTTTACACTATCGAAAACATCGATGGCGACGAGAACATCGCACTGGACACTGAGGGCAATACTCTCAACATCGATGCCGATGAGGCTGGCACACGCACAGTAGTTATCGCAATGACCCAGAAGGGACAGACTCAGTACCTGCGTCTCACCGTCAAGGTGACAGCAGCTACTGGCCTCAACGACATTAAGGTTGAAGGCGACAAGGCTTACAAGACTGTTGAAGACGGTCAGGTAATCATCGTCAAGGGCAACCGTCGTTACAATGTAATGGGTCAAAAGATGAAATAAACACAGTACGCCCCCCCCTTTTAAGCAAATAAAAATCGATTATATAGTAACAAATAAATAGTAACACACAGTTTTCTGCCTAGAGGCCGGTTAGAGTGATTCTAGCCGGCCTCTAATTTAAGTCGTCTCGCGCATATAGTATTCAACTGAAAGAAATTTAAATAATTTCTTATGTCCTTCTGTACTTGTGTCTATAGAGCCTATATTTTGACTATAAAACAAAAGGGACATCAATTTTCTTTTAGTCCATTTTATTTTGTTTTGTTTTTCAATAAAAGCAGAACAGATAGAATTTTTCTTTGGGGGATTCTTACGAGATTAAACCAATTGTTAACGATAACAATGCTATGACATAAGCAATCTGTTTTAATCTGAATAAAATCCCCTTTTTTTGTTTAATCAGTGGTCTAAAAAATAATTTCATGTAATTTTAGCTAAGTTCTTACAGTAGAGGGCAATTAAGGTGTACGACTTGTAGAAATCGTACACCATTTTTACACAAATCGTACACCTAAGTATAGAAGTCTTATACTTTTTTGTATTGTTTTATTATACTTTTGCCATTGAAAAAAATATTAACCAGCGCAACAACGCAAGACTCCCGAAGCAAACAAAACTATGATTACTTTAGCTACACCCTCCGACAGTCAAGTGCTACTCATCAGCATAGCAGCGCTTGTTGTGTGTATGTTAATAGGCTACTTAATAAAGTACCTAACCGACCACAAGAACAGAACATGATTTTTTAGACTAAAAGAACATAAAAACAAAAAATATATGTCCCTTTTGTTCTTGTAGTCAAAAACAACCACAGAGTTCACAGATTACACTGATAAAAAATTATTTTAATTTCTGTCAGTTGAATAACAATCTGCGAGATTCTCGAGAGGCAAAGAAAACAACAACAAATAAAAATATAAGCACATGAAGAAGAATTTACGACAACGATTAGCGATGCTTCTGCTCGCGTTCACGCTCATCCCCCAGGCGGCATGGGCGACCATGTCAGGGACAGGAACTAAAGACGACCCCTTCCTGGTGTATTACCCCGAAGACCTCACCACATTTGCCGAAAAAGCTAATTCAGGCAGATGGAAAGGCACATGTGTATACATGAAACTGTTTAGAGACATTGACATGGCCGGTGTTGATTTCCAGCCCATAGGCAACGACAAATATCCTCTGGAAGTGAATTTTGATGGAGATTACCATGCCATTAAAAACCTCAACATCAATTACAGCAGTGATAATCAAGGGTTTTTCGGAGTTGTAGAATTTGCTAATATCAAAAATTTCACAATCAGCGGAACGATGACCTCCAGCACCAGTGGCCTGACCAACATCGGTTCGGTGGTAGGAAAAGCCAAAAAAGGCGTTAATATCAACGATGTCCAGTCAAGCGTTAACATCATTATTAACGGTGTTGCACAGAAACACATTGGTGGAATCGTGGGTCACATCGAGGGAGGGTTAGTTTATCCTGAAGCCGGTCCCTACGCTTGCACCTACAGCGGAGTCATCAATGCCGGTACCAGCACCGACTGCATAGGCGGCATTGTGGGCTTCGTGCATGCCGAATCTAATGCAGAGATCTCCAACTGTTACAGCACAGGTTCCATATATTCCAGTGGCTCTGGACCTACCATGGGCGGCATCCTGGGCTACAACAACAACGAGCAAACGAGATTCTCCGGCGTACATCATTGTTTCAGCCGTGCTGGACTGCACTACAGTGGCAGCAATACCCATGTGGGCGGCATCGTGGGGCGCCTGAGGAATAATGCAAAAACTACCATCAACAACTTTTGCCTCACCGACTCATGTGGCGGCAAGGCCTACAATACCGATGGCCCCTCTATCCCCGCGTCCAACCTCACCTGCACCCTGACGGAATGTAAGTCGGGATACATCACCTACACCCTTAATCCGGAGTCTTTTTTTGCCAGATGGCAACAAAAAATAGGTCATGATGACTACCCTGTGCTTTGGTTTAACACGCCCTTTACCGATAATCATCTGGTCTATAAAGTGCAGGATCTCAAGTGCGACCAGACTACCCCCTACGGCGACCCCCGCTATTCTAATTCAACCACCGTAGTCTATTACCACACTGGCTCATGGGT
>JAGHTV010000541.1 GCA_018065165.1 Candidatus Sodaliphilus fimicaballi
GCTCAGTCTTGAGGCGGCGGGCCTTAGTCTGGACCTCAAACACCGACAGTGACGGTGTGTCGTCGACATAGAGAGGTGCCGAGTAGAGTTTCTTGGTGCGAGTCATGAGGTTTTCCCACTCCTCGGGACGCAACTGGCCGTTCTTGATCTTTTCACCCTCGAGCTCGCACACATTACTGATGAGACGGTTTACGAGCTGGAGGTTTGACATCTCGAGCGAGAAGATGGCAACGGGAATGTTGTAGTCAACCGCCATATTCTTGGCCATAGAGAGCACAAACGCTGTCTTACCCATCGCAGGACGAGCCGCGATGATGATGAGGTCGCTAGGCTGCCAACCCGAGGTCATCTTGTCGAGCTTGTGGAAACCAGTGGTGAGACCACTGAGACCGGTGGTGTTATTGGCCGCATCCTGAATCTTGGCAATAGCCTCGTTGATGATGGGGTCGATTTGCTTCACATCACGCTTGAGGGTGTTCTTTGAGATTTCAAAGAGTGAACCCTCGGCCTCCTGCATCAGGTCATATACATCGTTGGTCTCGTCAAATGCCTTAGCCTGAATGGTGCTGGTGAAGTTGATGAGACGGCGAGCAATATACTTCTGGGCAATGATGCGGGCATGGAACTCGACATTGGCCGCACTGGCAACGATGCCTGTGAGCTGAGATATGCGGGCAGGACCACCCACCGCCTCGAGGTTACCGTCGTTACGCAACTGCTCGGTCACGGTGAGCATGTCGATGGGGCGTTGCTTAGCACCCAGCGACACGATTGCCTCATAAATCTTCTGATGGGCGTTGTCGTAGAAACTCTCGGGCTTGAGGATGTCGCTCACATTGGGGTAAGCTGCTTTCTCGAGCATGAGAGCACCCAACACTGCTTCCTCGATTTGCAAGTCTTGAGGTTGCAGCTTGCCAAACTCGCTCATGAGTTGTGTCTCGTGTTGTGGACGGCGTTGACGGCCACCACCAGTTCTATTGTCGGCCATGATGTGTATTTTATATAGTTAAAATGTCGTGTTGTGTTATTTCACAGGCAAAGTTAATAATAGTTCGCTGACTATCGTGCAAAATGATAGATAAGGTTATGAACAAGATATTGACATGTGATGTTAAAATCAGGAGGGCTCCCCCACTGTAGCGGGTAAGCCCTCCTGTATTGCTTGCTCAAAGGTCGGCTAACAACAATTGATTAGCGAACGCGACCTTGGTAGCTACCACCGCGAGTGTCAACCTCGATAGTCTCGCCCTCGTTAACAAACAGAGGAACGCGAACTGTAGCACCAGTCTCAACTGTAGCGGGCTTGAGTGAGTTAGTTGCAGTGTCACCCTTGATGCCAGGCTCAGTGTAAGTGATCTTGAGAGTAGTCTTAACGGGCATCTCAGCGAAGAGAACAGTTTCAGTTGAAGCGTCGCTTACAACCTCAACTACGTCACTCTCCTTCATATAGTCAGCACCTGTGATAAGATCCTTAGAGATAGGAATCTGCTCGTAAGTCTCCTGGTTCATGAAGATAGCGTCAGCGCCATCCATGTACAGGTATTGATAGGGACGACGTTCAACGCGTACATCCTCAAGCTTCTCACCGATGTTGAAACGACGTTCGAGAACGCGACCGTCAACAACGTTTTTGAGCTTAGTGCGCATGAAAGTGTTGCCCTTACCGGGTTTTACATGAAGGAATTCGATGCAGAAGTACAAGTCTCCGTCCATACGGATACAAGTTCCGTTTTTGATGTCTTGAGCGTTAATCATAAATCTTTTTTTACTATGTTATATTTAATTTGTTTTAATTGCGTATATAGTTTTGCGAAAAGCCATAGTGGGCATAATCGGCTACAAAGTTACTACAATCAACTGTGCCTAGCAAATTCTTGGCCACATTTTTTCACATTAATAATAAAAAGTAGCAACAATCAGCACCAAGTTGCAGCAAATGCAACAGCACCAAATCGACAAAATGAGATAAAAAACAAAATAGGCAAAATAAATTTAGTTGATACTCTTGTGTATTCAGAAAAAAGTATGTAATTTTGCAGTCGCATTTTGCAAAAAAGGAATTCAAAACAAAAAAAACTAAATAAAGATGAAAAGAACATTCCAACCCTCAAACATCAAGAAGGCTCACAAGCATGGTTTCCGTCATCGCATGAAAACTGCCGACGGTCGCAAGGTTTTGGCTCGTCGTCGTGCTAAGGGTCGTTACAGCCTTTCAGTAAGCGATTCAGTTTACAAGTGATTCTAAGAGTGGTGTAAGAACGCCACGCTAGAGGCACACTTGCCAGCAGGCAAGGCAACAAGGGCAAGAAAGCATAGCCGTTATAATCGTCACATAGGACGATTACAACGGCATTTGTTGCATATATGATAGACATTTCTTAGACTTGCCCGAAGGGCAATACACATAGCGCTTGTCGCTATGTTAATAACCGAACGAAGCGAGAGAGTGGAAGGATGTAGCGTTTGTAGATGTCGATACGGGATATGTTATAGTAATTTCAGACTTGCCCGAAGGGCAATACACATAGCGGCGTGCCGCTATGTTAATAACCCCCACCGCCGAACATAGTGGCGGTGGGGGTATAGAGAATGCGGGCGAAGCCATACCGCTCTCCCCGCAGGGGGCCTAAAACGCCAACCAAGGATACCAGAATTAATGTTGTTGCGTCTTCTAGACGCATTCCTCTTGCACTCTATTACCCCTACGCCTAGCAAAGTAATTTTCAACCAAACCTACAAATGGTGCAAATATTTGGAGAAGTCTTGTTTTTTTATTACATTTGCGTTATAAAACCATATAATTCAAGCAATTATGTTCAAGAAATTACAAAAAGTATTCTCGCTAGCGACATTATTGGTTGCTTCGTGTTTTACCGCAAGTGCTGCACAGGTCGCTGTACAAGAAAATGATAATGAAAAACTTATGTTGTTCACCGACCTCCACTATCTGAGTCCCGCACTCATGAACAATGGTGGTACCACTTTACAAAAAGAAATTGACGGCGACAACAAGATGTTTGACAAGGCAAGCGATGTTCTCAACGCCATCATCTCTAAAGCTCTTGCCGAGAAACCCGCTGGTGTGCTCATACCCGGCGATCTTACAAAAAACGGCGAGAAGTACAGCCACAACGAGGTTGCAGCAGCTCTGCAGCAACTGGTTGACGCAGGTATCAAGGTTTGGGTAGTTCCCGGCAACCACGATGTGAACAACACCAACGCTCGCAGTTTTGCAGGCGGCATGTCGCGCACCATCGCTTCGCCCACCAGCAGCGAGTTTGCC
>JAGHTV010000413.1 GCA_018065165.1 Candidatus Sodaliphilus fimicaballi
TCCTCCATCTCCTTGATTTGCTGCATGCCATCGGCAATGTCGTTCATCAGGGCCATGAGGCTGTCTTTCTCGGCAAGTGCAGTGGCAAGCGAGTCGTTGAGCTCATTGTTGATTGAGTCTAATGCTGCGTTTGCATCGTGCTGATTGTTGTCATGACATGAAGGCATTAATGCCAGGCATGTGATTAACAAAACAAATAAATTAATCTTCTTCATTGTTATTTAGGTTTGATATTTTATTCTTGTTCTTAAATTTGGCGTATTTGTCCACCTTAACGGCTGCCTTGGGTTCGCATCCGGCAACCACAATCACTATCTCGCCGCGGGGGGCATTGGCAGTAAAGTAGGTAACTAGCTCGCCCAGCGTACCATTGTGGGTGGTGTTGTGTACCTTTGAAATCTCACGCACCACACTTGCCTCGCGGTCCTGGCCCATAACCTCGGCCAGTTGAGTAAGTGTCTTTACCAGTCGCATGGGCGACTCATATATTATCATTGTGCGCTCTTGCTCCTTGAGCTCGGCGAGGCGTGTTGCACGACCCTTCTTTTGCGGCAGGAAGCCTTCAAACACAAATCGCTCGCAGGGCAGTCCCGAGTTGACCAGTGCGGGAACAAATGCAGTGGCTCCGGGCAGTGTCTCTACCTCGATACCCTTGCGACGACACTCGCGTGAGAGCAGGAATCCGGGGTCGCTTATGGCGGGAGTACCAGCATCGCTCACCAGAGCAATGATCTCGCCACCCTCGAGTTGTGAGATAATGCCAGGCATAGTCTCATGCTCGTTAAACTTGTGGTGGCTGCGCATGGGAGTGTCGATGCCAAAGTGCTTCATCACCACGGCACTGGTACGGGTGTCCTCGGCTAGGATGAGGTGTGCCTGCTTGAGCACACTCACTGCACGTGGCGTCATGTCCTCAAGGTTACCCACAGGGGTTGGTACTATGTAGAGTTTTCCTGCCATCTAGTATTGTCAAGCAAAATGCATGCACACGATATTCAAGAAGTCGATTACCTCTTCACTATTGGGATCCCAACCCAACTCGTTGAGGAAGTACTCCTTTGCCTCTTGAGCTGACTCCATCGACTCTATCAGGTCTAGGGTGTTGTTCATTACATCGTTGTCGTTTTCAAACAACTCGCGACGGAAACGGAACCTGTCGTTAATCGAGAATGCTGAGCGCAAGTCTTTAGAGATGTTGCGTTGCAACTGCTCGTCGACTCTTATTGACTCATCCTTCTTTTGAGCAGGTTTGTCGGCCTCAATGAGTATTGTTGCTTCCTCGTTATCACCTTGGGGTGTTGCAATGGTGGTCTTGATTTCAGATGGAGCCTCGGGGGTCATGGGTTCAGGTTGAGCATACACCACACTGAAGGTGCTGTCTTTATCGTCCTCAAGAACCTTTTGCTCAATCTCGTTGCTGAAACTGAACGGAGAGTGAGGCATGTCTTCATCGTCTTGCTGTGATTGTTCCATATCGTCCTCTTCTTCATCCTTGTCGTCATAGATGAACTCAAACTCGATGTCCTCATCGGGTTCGCGGTCTTCAACGGGAACTTGCTGAGGGGTTTCGGCTATAGTTGCTTCAGGCACAGGGACTTGCTCAACAGCAGGTTCCTCTACGGTAGTTTCCTCGACTTCAGGTTCTTCGACCTCGGGCTCAGCGGGGGCTGCAACCACTGTTGGGGCAGGCTCGTTGTTAACCTTAGGAGCAGGTGTGAGTGTCTTGCATTGCTCATTGAGTTTGGCTGCGGCTTGCTGAATGCGTTCGTATACCAGCGATGGTGTATCGTTGCCATGGCGAGACACTACAAGTAACAGACCTTCAATCTCGTAGGCTGTTGTCAGGATAGAGGCGATATTGTTATTCATATCGTATGCTTTGAAATTTTGTGCAAGTTTAATAATAATTTCTGACGTAGGCAAATTTTTTGACCAAATACCCTCTACAACGCACTATTGCTTCAGTTTTTGCTTGGTGGTTGTAACTGTATCGTTAATGTGCGATTTGATGTAATTGAGCACGAAGTCATAGTCCTCTTTGTCCACATACACCTGGTTGTAATTGAGCGGTGCGTTGACCTTGATGAGGTGGCGGCTAGGGAATGACTCGACCGATCGTACGGCCTTGAAGTCGCTATACATCTGGGTACGAGCGGCCACACGCAATCCCGAGGACACCATCCCCGGCTTACCCGTGGCTGCACCGGCAAGAGCCGTGATGCGACCTATGAGTTTGGCTTTCTTTGCTCCTGGTGGCATTTGCTTGTGCAACACGCCGTTCTCGT
>JAGHTV010000474.1 GCA_018065165.1 Candidatus Sodaliphilus fimicaballi
GGCAATGCCTGAGCACCCGCTGTGGTTGCAGCCACAGCAACACATGTAGCAGTTATCGTTTTCATTATATTCATAGTTTTGTTTGTTTTATTTATAAGCTAGTTTTCTAGATTATCTAGATTTTCTAGAATATCTAGATTTTCTAGAATTAACCTTTTAACCCCTTAACCCATTAACCTTTTACTTCAGGAAGTCGTCGAAGTAGCGTGTGATGCGTTCGTGCAGGTGTACGCTCTGGTGTCCTGCCATGTTGTGTCCCTGGCCCGGATATACAAAGAAGTCGGGCTGGGTGCCGGCTGCGATACAAGCCTTGAGGAATGAGTAGGCATGTTGTGGAACCACCGTTGGGTCGTTGCCGCCAATGATGATCTGCAAGCGTCCCTTGAGGTCCTTAGCCTTGGGGATGAGGCTTGTGAGAGCATATCCCTCGGGGTTGCGTTGTGGGGTGCTCATGTAGCGTTCGCCATACATCACCTCATACCAACGCCAGTCGATTACGGGACCGCCAGCCACGCCCACCTTGAACACGTCGGGGTAGTTGGTCATAAGGCTGATGGTCATGAAACCACCATAGCTCCAGCCGTGCACGCCCAGACGGTCGGCATCGACATAGGGCAATGACTTGAGGAGCTCTACGCCACACATCTGGTCCTGCATCTCGACCTGACCAAGCTTGAGGTGGGTTGCACTCTCAAACTCGTGACCACGATTGGCACTGCCGCGGTTGTCAAGGATGAACAGCACATAGCCCTTTTGAGCCATATAGGTCTCCCAACTGCGGCTGCAATAGTGCCAGCGAGCATCAACATTGTGAGCGTGAGGACCGCCGTAAACATACACTACTGTGGGATATTTCTTGGTGGGGTCAAAGTCGGCCGGCTTAACCATGCGATAATACAGGTCGGTCTTGCCATCGGCAGCCTTGATTGTACCCATCTCATACTTGGGCACTGTGTATCCAGCCCAGGGATCCTCGGCTGTGAAATAACGCTTAAAGGCACCAGTCTGAGTGTTGACAATGGCTATGTTGCGGGGAACATCGGGTTCCTGATAGTAGTCGATGAGCCACTTGCCGCTAGGACTGAGCGATGCACCGTGCCAACCCTTGCCACCCTCGTCGATGCGACGACGCTCGCCAGTAATGGTGCTCACGGCAAAGATATTTTGCTGCACGGGGCTGAGTTCGTTAGATGTATAGATGATTGATTGTGTCTCGGGGTCAAATCCCAGCACGCTCATCACTACCCACTCGCCCTGAGTGAGCTGACGCAGCTGGTTGCCGTCACTATCGTGCATGTAGATGTGGTTGTAACCGTCCTTCTCGCTGAGCATGATGAACCTCTCCTTGTCCCAGGGAAGGAACTGGATGGGACTCTGCGGCTCGACATACTTGAAGTTGATCTCGCGATAGAGCTGACGCACGCCACGGCCGGTAACTGGGTTGTAGCTGATGAGGTAGCAGTCGTTTTGCGGACGGTTGAGCTCGAAGATGTAAATCAGGTCGTCGTCGGGCGACCAAGAGATATTAGTGAAATAGCGGTTGGTGGGGTCGCCACAACGCAGGTAAGTGACGCTATCGGTAGCCAGGTCATAGACGCCAATGGTCACCTTGTGCGATGTTTGGCCTGCCATGGGATAGGTCTCGGGGGCAGGTGTAGAGATATAGTTGACAGTGTCGGTGGGTTCGGGGACATCGACCAGCGGATAGTCGGTCACCATGCTCTGGTCCATGCGATAGAACGCCACCTTGGTGCCTGCGTTGTTCCAAAAGATGCCACCATTGATGCCAAACTCGTTGCGGTGCACGCTCTGGGCATATACAATCTTGTCGCTGCCATCGGTAGTCACCTGGCGAGTACAGCCCTGCGCGTCCTTCACCCACAGGTTGTGGTCCTTGACATAGGCCATAGCACGGCTTGTGGTGTTCCACTGCTTGTCGCTGGCACCCTCGCCCAGTGTAGCCTGACTCCATACTGGTTTCTTGGTCTTTACATTGACTAGGACGCGTACGCTATCGTTCTGCACCAGTGCCAGTGGTTGGTCCTTGTAGGGGAACTGCAGCCAGGTGAGGTTCCACACCTCACCCACGCCAGCCCACTTTGAGATTTGGTCTCGGGTAAACAGCAACTTCTCACGCATGGTCTTCATGTCGATAGTGAAGCACGAGTCGCTCACCACATGCAGTGGCTGGTCGCCCATCCACACTATGTTGCGGTTCTTGGGCACCATGTTGCGATAATTGGTGCCGCCAAAGTTGAGGTCTTCAAGCGTAAACTGTTTTTGTGCCGCAGCCGTGAGAGTGGTCGCGAGCACGATGAGGGCAATTTTGAAACGGTTTGTCATATTTTCTTAATTGTCATTATTATTGTCAAATAGAGTCGGGCGATTCGCTAGGAGCGTCGGTCATCGGAGCATTCTCCATGAGTCCCAGAGAGTCGATGCCCAAGCTATCGAGGAGCAGCGAGTCGGCCTCGATGAAGGTGCTGCACCCCACATACAGTGCTGGGTCGATATACGTCTGTGCCTTGCCAAAGCGCGCATGATAAGTCTTGAGGGCACGGTCGTTGAACACCCTCTGGATAAACGCACCACATATGGGCAACGCCGTGCGGCTGCCCTGCCCCAGAGCACCAGTGCGGAAGTGAATCTGTCGATACTGGCCGCCTACCCACGCACCACACACCAGCTTGGGCGACACGCACACATACCAGGCGTCGGCATGGCGGTTGCTGGTGCCCGTCTTGCCACCAAAGTCGGTGTCGTACATCGATGGAGTGATATAGCTGTTGAGTGCCTGCGATGTGCCACCGGCATCGGTGCGACCCGCCATGAGCATCTGCTGCATGAGGAACGCCGAGCGATAGCTCAAGGCACGCTCACCCTCGGTAGGAGCCTTATAAATCTCGTTGCCATTCTTGTCGAGGATGCGAGTTACCAGCACGGGATCGTGACGCATGCCATTGCCTGCTACGGTACAGTAGCCAGTGACGAGCTCGAGCAGGTTGACATCGCTAGCACCCAGCATGAGTGCAGGAGTCTCGTCGAGTGTTGACTGTATGCCCATGTCGCGGGCAGTTTGGGCCACCAGGGGCACACCCACATCGAGGCCAACACGCACAGCGATGCTGTTGATGCTCTGAGCAAAGGCGGTGCGCAGAGTGATGTCGGCACCACTGAAGCTACCATTTGAGTTGGTGGGATGCCAGTGCTCCATCTCGTGCTTGTCTTGATTGTAGACCAGCGTGTCGAAGAACTGGTCGCGACGGTGTATACAGGGAGCCATGCCATGCTCCATCGCTGCCGAGTAAACAAATAGCTTGAATGTAGAGCCCGGCTGGTGCATGGCGTGCACATTGTCATACTTCCAGGTCTTGAAGTCAACATCGCCCACCCAGGCCTTGACATGACCAGTTTGCGGCTCCATGGCAATGAAGCCTGTGTGCATGAAGTGGAGCATGTAGCGTATAGAGTCCATCGAACTCATCTCCATGAACAGACTATCGTTCTCGTAGTCGAACAGATGCACACGGTGAGGCTTGTTCATGTAGTAGTTAACCGAGTCGAGGTCGTTGGGATAACGGGCCAGCAGGTTATGGTACACATCGGTATTCTGGGCCTTGTCCTCGACGAAATTGGCAATGGGCTTGCCCGATTCATCGACCCAGCAGTCGCCATCGCCCCAGTGCTCCTTGAAGTTGCGTTGCACCACCTTCATCTTCTCGGTCACGGCCTGCTCGGCATAGCGTTGCATGCGAGTGTCGATGGTGGTGTATATCTTGAGACCGTCGGTATTGAGTTCGTACCCTGTCTGTGAACACCAGTCCTCGAGGTAGCGTGCCACCTCCTGGCGGAAGTACAGTGCCTGACCATCGTAAGCACTCTCGACCGAGAAGTGCAGCTCAATGGGCAGTGCCTTGAGCGAGTCGCACTTTTCACGCGAGATGTGACCGTGTGAACACAAGCCGTCGAGCACTACATTGCGACGACGCAAGCTATTCTTGGGATTGAGGCGAGGATTGTAGGTGCTGGTGGCCTTCAAGAGCCCCACGAGCACAGCACATTCCTGCACCTTGAGCTTGTCGGGGGTGGTGTTGAAATAGGTCTTAGCAGCAGTCTTGATGCCAAAGGCGTTGCTACCAAAGTCGACCGTATTAGCATACATCTCGAGTATCTCCTGCTTGTTGTAGAAAATCTCGATTTTAGTGGCTATAATCCACTCCTTGGCCTTCATGATCACCATCTTCACACCAGGAATGTAGCCCAGCAATCCGGTAGTGTACTCCTTGTTGGTACGCATACGGAACATGTTCTTGACCAACTGCTGAGTGATGGTCGATGCACCGCGGGGACGGCCGTGCAGCAACATGTCTTTTAACGCTGCACCCAGACCGCCAAAGTCGATGCCGTGGTGCTTGTAGAAGCGTTCGTCCTCGGTGTCGATGAGCACATTGAAGAACTCGGGGTTTATCTCGTCATATTTTACGGGAGTGCGGTTCTCGTCAAAGTACTTGCCTATTTCAACGCCATCGGCACTATATATGTAGCTGGCCTCGCTGGTCTTGGGATGCATGATGCTCGATGTAGAGGGCGACTTGCCAAAGAGCCACAAGAAATTAATGTCGACAGCTATCAAGAACACCAAAAAGCATACCACAAGCGAAGCCACAGCAACACCACACTTGGTGTACCACGGTTTTCCCTTATACAATGCCTTGTACCAAACCTTAAACTTATGCCAACCGTCGTGTGCCTTATGAATCAACGACTTAACGGCGTCAAAAAAAGTATGCATTTATTTTTTCATTAATGTAGGGGCAAATTTACACATAATTCACAACAACACCAAAGCAACCTGCCTTAAAAAAGGTCAAGGCACTGGGCAAGACACAAAAAGACCCCTTGGACAGATTCGTCCAAGGGGTCTAGTTATTGTAAAGTTTAAGTCTTATCGGTTATGACTCGACAGGCTTACTTCTTTTGACCCATTACATTGTACTTAACGCCATCCTTAACGATGATTACCTCACCGTTCTCGATAGTCTTGTAAGCCTTAGCACCAGCAACTGTGATGTCGTTGACACCAGTACCCTTGTGAGGAGTTACAGTAACTGTAATTTCCTTAGTCTCGGGGTTGAATGTAATGAGGACGTCGCTGGGTTCAGCAGCGCTGAATGCATAGTTGCTAGTGGGCCAGCTGTGGTTCCAAGTACCATCGGTTACCTTGAACTCATAGCCTGTCTCGTCACCGTCGACAGTAAATTGGAGTTCATAGATGCCATTGTCGTTCTTGGTCATTTCAAATGCCTCGTCGGCAGCATTCCACTCGTTGAAGGTACCAGCTACATAGTATACAGCCTCCTCTTCGGGATCCTTAGTGCCGGGGAGTGAGTAAGTAAGAACTACTGTGTTCTCGTCGGTAACGGTGAGTGTAATCTCAACCTCGCCTGCGGGAACTTGCATCTTCTCGCCATAGTCAGCACCGTTGACCATTGTAGCAGTTGTAGTTGCAGTCTCGCCAATGAAAGCTTCGGCCTGAGGAACGAATGCCTGGCTGAGGAACCACTTAGAGTTGTCTGTCAGCTTAACGAATACATAAGAAGTCTCATTGAAGCTTACTGTGAGCTTGCCTTCCTCGTTGAAGATGTATTCACCGGGATTCGCTGCGTCGGCTTCGCAACCATAGTCAGCACCATTGATGTAGCCTACAAGGCTATATTTGGGAGCAGGGGCGGGAGCGGGAACAACCTTAACCTCAACTTCGCTACTGTCAAGAATATCGCCAGTTGCGTCGATAATGCGTGCGCTAACGATAGCACTCTTATCCAGTGTGATTACTTCGGTGTAATCAGCCCAAGTGGGCTCATCATCCTCGGCAGGAGCAACCAGTTGCTCGTCGCGGAAATCAATTCTGTACTGAAGCTTGCTGTTCTCGGGCATGTCGTCGCCTTCAATCTTAACGGTTGCAGAACCTACATAAGCGTCCTTCTCGTCATCGAAGTTACCCTCTACAGTGAAGCAAATAACAGGATTAATGATCTTAGTGATTGTAACCTTGTTCTCTTCCTTGTTGTAAACAAATTCAACAGCGTCACCTGTTTGGGGATTGTTAACGAGCTCGGGAGCACCGAACCACTGTGCACCATTGTCGCTGGCAGCTGTATTTACATTAACGCCATTGCTACCATATTCTTCAACGATTGTGTAAGTGCCGTCGCCATTGTCGGTGAGTTGCTTCCAAGTCCAATCTTTGCCACCCCAAGGATGCTTCATGTAGTAAGTGTAAATTACATCACCAGTTACTGTCACAGTCTTCTCCTTAGCGTTGTAAGTCACAACAGCATTCTTCACTGTGCCGTCAACCTTCAGGTTAGCACCATTCTCAACGAGTGCATAGGGAGTACCCACTGTCAGCACATCGCCTTCGTTACCGCCCAGGTTAACTGTGCTCCAGTCCTCGGTAGCAACCTTGAAGCTACCGCTCAGCTCATTGAGAGAAACAGTGTAAACACCATCTTCGCTACCTGCTACAAACTCGTGAGTTGTACCCCACTCGTTGAAATCACCACGCAGATAGATAGCGGGAACCTCGGGCTCAACTACCTCTTCAAATGCTACGGGATAAACTTGGGGATTATCGTAGTAACCAGTGATTACGTTTACATTGAACTTCTTGCCTTCAACAACCTCGGGGAAGGTAACTTTGAAGCGATCGTAGTAAGCAACATCTGAGCCATCCTCAGCAACGAGCTTCTTGCCCTCGAGGTCGATAGTTACATTCTTGATAACACCATAGAGAGAGAAGTTTGCAAGGTCTTTAGCCTCGGCAGTTGTCATTTCCTTAACGGGAACCTCGGCTGTAGTTGTAGCAGCCTGAAGACCTGCCATGTTAGTCATCTCGGGAGCACCCCTGAAAGTAACCTTCTTGCCTGTCCAGCCAGCAGGAATCACGTCACCAAATTTGTAAGTTTGACCAGCTTGGCCATAGATAAGTGTACCAGCTGTAGCATCTTGAGCATAGAGGTATTGACCTGTTTGGCCAGTAGCAGTGAGGTCGCTGATGAACTTGAACTCTGTGTTGTCCTCGAGTGCATTGAGAGCAGCGAGTGAAGCAACCTGAGCCTTAGGAGCATTCATAACGAATTCCTTTGTTGCAACAGAGCTTGCAGTGTTGTCCTTGTAAGCGATAGCCTTAACGGTAGTAGTTGCGTTAAGGTCAAATGCGCCAGTGTACTGAGTGCTCTGGTTGCTAGGAGTAGAACCATCGAGAGTGTAGTAGATGCTTGCACCTGTGGTCTCGCAGCTGATAGTTACCTCAGTCTCGTCGTCGAAGGGAGTAGTACCACTGATGACGGGAGTTGCTACAGTAACAACAGGAGCGCTGCCAGTGGTGTAAACAACCTTCACAGCAGTAATGCGAACTTGACCTTTGGTCTCAGTACCTGTATTAGCAACAGGGAATTCTGCTTCAGTACCATTGATTTCGGCCACGTCACCTGTCTTCAATTGATTGCCCTTGAATGTCAAAGTACCAGTATTGGTAAAACTATATGTAAAAGTTGCAGAAACGATTGTGCAACCTTGTGCAGCCGTGAGTTTAGCAACAGCACCCTGATTTTGGTAAAGACGCCATTGTGTACCTGTTGTATTCCAGAAAGAACCGTTGTTACCACTTTCGTTTACAGAAAGAGTAATGTTATCATCCAGAGAGAGCTCAAGATAAGGGGTAACAGTAGAACCTGC
>JAGHTV010000163.1 GCA_018065165.1 Candidatus Sodaliphilus fimicaballi
ACATCGGCAATGTCAACCACGCCGTCGCCATTCACATCGCCCTTCTTGTCGACGTCACCGCCTAGGGGAACAATCTTGTAGAAATTTTTCCAGTATGCAGCGGCTTTGTACTTGCTCACGCTCTCGCCAGGTACCTGGAGCGTTGCGTTCTGGAAGGTGTTGTCATCAAATGTGCCTTCGTCAATAGTTGCAGGTACAGGGTTGTGTGAGATGACCGATGTGAGAGGTGCCAGATAGAATGCACCTGAATTAATCTGGGTTACTGTTTTAGGTAATTCGATTTCGGTCAAGCTTGTTCCGCCAAATGCTGTTGTACCAATTTTTTCGAGATATTTGGGGAAGGTCACGTTCTTGATGCTTTTCACGTTAGCACACAAACCGTTTGCCATCTCGGTCATGAGGTATTTCTTGCTGCTGCCGTTGGTAACGTCTTCCTCACTGTCAGCTCCCTCAAAGGTTACTAACTGTGATACGTTCATACGTTGTGAAAAAACATATTTAGCTTTTCCGGCATAGGTCACGCCGTCAACAGTGACGGGCGATGCGCTTACTACGGTCATGTGATAGCTTGTATTGTCCTTTCCGTCACGGTAAGAGAAGTCGTAAGCGTCACCAAGGATAGATGCAAATGTGGTTACGCAAACTCCACTTAACTTGTAGGTAGCGAGATTTGCTGTGGGAACATGCAGCTTGGCGTTACTGTTAACATTGTAGAAGCCCCACTGGTAACTTGAGGGGTAACCATAGTTGATGTAGAGGTTCTCAAGACTCTGTGTACCTGCAACAAAGTAGTAGTGCAGTGAATTGCATGATGAGGGAATGAGGATGTTCTTCACGGGAGTGCCACTGAACACATAAGCACCCACATACTTCAAGCCGTAAGAGAAATAGAGGTCGCTGGCAAGCGCAGTGTTGGCAAACGCATAGTTGCCCACATAAGATACTTTGTTGTTCAGGGCAAGTGCGTTCATTTGCTTCTCGCCATAGAATGCATATTCGCTGATAGTGTCAACATTCTCGCCCAGAGAAACCTTGTATTTGCCAGAACCTCCATTGCTCGAATAGTTGTCAACGACATACTGACCTACACTGGTAACAATATATTTCTTATTATTAAATGTAACGCTTGATGCTATCTTGAGCTCGGTTGCTAGCCACTTGGGATACCACGAGTCGTAGCGCACGCGGCCCTGATACTGCACGCCGTCGATTGTCTCAGCCTTAGTGCTGACCACGGTGTAGCCGCTGTGGGGCTTGCGAATGTTTGAATTGGGATTGATGTCGGTACCGATGTCATAAGAACCGTTGGTAATGGTCCAGCCGCTGAACTTACCGGTGCCTTTGTAAGAGTTAATGGCGCTATAAGGCACATGCAGGGTAGCATTGGCAGGGGCATTCCTCATCATGTTATCATGAAGATAAGGAAGTGTTGAAGCGTTGATACCCACATCTTTCAGCGATCCACAGTTGCTGAACACGTCCTTGCCAAAACTCAACATGGTGCTTGGCATCCACACGCCCTCTACGACCGCTTCGGCAAACGCTTCGTTGCCTACGGTTACCACGCCATAAGGCAAGTGAATGCTCTTGATGGTGCGGTTGCCCTTGAAGGCGTTTTGACCGATACCCGTTACACTAGGTTTGAAACTAGTCTGATAGAGGTTGATGCCGTCATAAGCCGCGGGGCAACAGTAAAGAGTGGTGAAAGCCTTGTTGTACAGCATACCCAAATATGAGGCATACTTGGTATTCTTGGTGTCAACAACAATCTCTGTCAAGTAAATACACTTGTCGACAAATGTTGAATGAATTGATGTCACGCTTGCAGGGATTGTGAGAGTTTTCAAATTTGTGCATTCACTAAATGCGTATGAGCCAATCTCCTGCACGCCATCCTGAAGATCAATGCTTGAGAGACGTGAACCATAGAATGCACGAGTGCCAATCACCTTTGCTGGAGTAGCGACGGTGCTGACCCTGGTATTCATGAACGCTTCATCTCCGATTCTTGTAAGATAGGTGGCAGGAGTCATGTTACATGTAGTGAACGCATCGTTGTTCTTGAAGGCACCGTCAGCGATTTCAGTGATGTGATAATAAGTACCATCGTAGGTTGTACCTGCATAAATCATGATTGATGTGAGCGTTTTGCCCTTAGTCGTGAGGCCGGTAATCTTAACTTCGTTGCTCGATACCGTCTCATAATTAAAAGTCTCAGATGAGAACGTCAACGCATGCGCCGCAGTCGCCACGGCAACCATAGTTAAAAGTGAAAGTAAATTTTTCATATCGTTATTTATTA
>JAGHTV010000246.1 GCA_018065165.1 Candidatus Sodaliphilus fimicaballi
GAGTTCAACGTAAGCTTCGAGGTAAAGAATACCGGCAAGGTTGACGGTGACGAGGTGGTACAACTGTATGTATCGCCCCTCGACCGCTCGGCTAAGCTCAAACCCATCCAGCTGCAGGGATTTGCCCGCGTGAGCCTCAAGGCAGGCGAGAGCAAGACTGTGACAGTGACAATGCACCCCGAGCAACTGGGTTACTTTGTAGACGGCCACTGGGCTATAGATCCCGGTCGCTACATGATAAAGGTGGCAGCGTCGTCACAAGACATCCGCCTCGAGCAAGAGCTCGTACTCACCGGCAACATGGTTGAGAAGCCCCTGCGCGAGTACTACCTGAGCAAGGTAAAGGGGTAAGAGGTTAATGGGTTAACGGGTTAATGGGTTAATGGGTTAATGGGTTAATCACTCTATAACGGCTATTTAGGCTATAACGGCTATAAAAAACTATCCAGGCTATAACTACTATAAAATGAAAAAGATATTACTTGTAGCAATCGCTTTGATGGGACTTGCAGCGCAGGCCCAGACTACAATTGAGGTTAACACCAAGAAGGTGGGCAGCAACATTGCTCCCACGATGTATGGCATCTTCTTTGAAGACATCAACTATGGTGCCGACGGCGGCCTCTATGCCGAGCTGGTGAAGAACCGCTCGTTTGAGTACCCACAGGCCCTCATGGGCTGGAACACGCTGGGCGGCGTCGAGGTAAGGAACGACGGTCCCTTTGAGCGTTGCCCGCACTACGTGCGCCTCTCTTTCAGTGGCAAGCGTGACATGGCTACTGGTATCGAGAACCGTGGTCACCTGGGCATGTCGCTCCATGCAGGCCAGGCCTACCGCTTCTCGCTGTGGGCTCGCGTGCCCCAAGGTGGCGAAGGAAGCCTCACTGTGGTGCTTCGCAACCTCGAGAGCCAGGAAGAAAACTTCGCCATCGCTCAAGACAAAATCACAGTCAATGGCAACGAGTGGAAGAAATATACCGTGGTGATGAAAGTGCCCAACTATGATGTGGAGAAGGCATCGCTTGCCCTGTGGCTCGATGGCGCCAATGCCGTTGATGTGGAGCATGTGAGCCTCTTCCCCGTTGAGACATGGAAGGGTCATGCGAATGGTCTGCGCAAGGACCTCGCTACTGCCCTTGCCGACCTTCATCCCGGCGTGATGCGCTTCCCCGGCGGTTGTATCGTCGAAGGCGCTACGCTCGACACCCGCTACAACTGGAAAAACAGCGTGGGCCCCGTTGAAAACCGCCCCCTGAATGAGACTCGCTGGAACTATGGTCGCGAGCGCTCACACATGGATTACTACCAGAGCTATGGACTCGGATTCTTTGAGTTCTTCCAGTTCTGCGAGGAAATAGGCGCCGAGCCTCTGCCCGTACTCAGCTGTGGCATGGC
>JAGHTV010000351.1 GCA_018065165.1 Candidatus Sodaliphilus fimicaballi
AAGTTATTTTCTTTTTTTTGTTCTATACAAGCCCAAATAATCACTTCACGTTGTTTGGGAGCCAGATGGGTACCCCGGCATTGCGATCCTTAACCTGAAGCACGCCATCGGGAGTAATCTCCAGTTCGGCAACTTGTATTGACGAGCGACGATGCTCATAGGGGATGTTGTCGTTGGCATCATGGTCGGCATCGGGATGACGCTTGCGACCAGGATGAGTAAAGTAGGTATGCTTTCTAAATGCAAGTTTTCTGTTATACGCTCACACTGTATTCGTGCTTAATCTCCTCCATCACAAATGTGCTCTCAAGAGAAGCAATATTGTCGTGGCGGCCCAGCACATTGAGAAGGAATTGCTGATAGGTGCGCTTGTCGATAGGCGTAGAGCACATTGACGACATCATAGCCGACATTGCACAAAGCCTTGATAGACTGACATAGTACTGCGGAAAGTAACCAGCTTGTAACGGTAATCGGTTTTACCCACATTTAAAAATTCAACCAAACAAAAAAAGCGGCCGCGGGCAATTGTGCCTGCGGTCGCTGTTGTCAAAATTAACAAATTACTAACTCAATACTCTCGCGTCTGTTTCTCTCGTGGCAACAAACGCACTTGCGTGTTTAGCATGGCTGAACCTACTTTTTCACAGTGTGTTCATCGCGGTATTGACTACTTTATGTGTGCTTATGAAGAAAGCGTGTGTCTTTCCTATGTATGATATCTCTTACTGGATGGTAATCTGCTTTGCCTCACGCTTCTGCTCCTCGGGCAGGAACTTGGGTAGTGCCACTGTGAGTACACCGTTCTCTACTGTAGCAGCGATTGCCTCGCGGTTAACATCCTCGGGCAGGAGCAGTGTCTGGTGGAACTTAGTATATGAGAACTCACGACGCAGGTAGCGGCTCTGATCCTTATTCTCCTGAGTCTTCTCGGCCTTCTTCTTGATCTCGATTACGAGGTTCTCATCCTCGTTGAGTGTAACCTTGAAGTCATCCTTGCTCATGCCAGGAGCAGCGAGTTCTACAGTGTAAGCATCTTTGCTCTCAATAACATTGATAGCAGGTGCAGTGCGTGCCATGGTGCGAGGAAGCATGAAATCGTTGTCAAACATTTCGTTAAATACAGCGGGTAACCAGTTTTGTGAATTTCTTGTAACTAACATAATTTTATCTCCTATAATTTTAAGTTGTTATTAATTTCGTTTTGTCAAGTAACGAGGTTCGTGTTTACGTTAGCGTCTCCCGTTACGCCCTATAATAGACAAATGGCATACCAAATGAACAACCGATATATTTTAATGCCATATTGGCATACATAATGTCATATTGGCATATATTACACAAAATATACTGCCGTTTTGTCATTTAATATTTCTAATCACTACAATAAACTTGAATAAAAAATGTAGAAATGTAGTTTTTTATAAAAATATTGATTACTTTTGCATTATAATGAAAAGAATGAAGATATATATCGTTATGATAGCAATGTGTG
>JAGHTV010000041.1 GCA_018065165.1 Candidatus Sodaliphilus fimicaballi
ACGACTACGCATTCCGTAACTGTACAAAGCGCACACAGTTCACACTCAATGCCAACCTCAAGAACCTGAACAAGGGTGCCTTGAGCGGCAGTGCAGTGAAAAACGGACTGATGTTCCACTATGGCATCGAGAACATAGGCGAGGAGGCTTTCAAGAACTCTGCAATCCCGTCTCTCTTCATTCCTGCAACCATTAAGACACTTGGCAAGACTGCATTTGACGGCCTCACTAAGCTCAAGTATTTATCACTTAACAGCGAGACATTGTATAATCTTGAGCCCACAATGCTTAACGTACCCTCATCGTGCAAGTTCTATGTGCCTACAGGTGTTACCAAGCAGTACAAGAATGGTGCAGGCTGGAAGGGACTCACGGTGAGTGCTGGTGCATGCGACTTTACTTATAAAAACGCAGGTCTCCTCAACACACGCTACCACTATACCATCGTGGTGGATTTTCCCATCACCTTCGAAGGCGAGAGCTATGACGGCTGGGCAAAGGTGGTTTACAGCCCCGCCAACGATCCCGGAGTGCTCAGCACCACAACATTTGACCCCGGACTGTATGCCGAGTATAATCTGTATGGAGTGAACAAGAAATACCTCATCAGCGAGTTGGGCGACAGTTGTCTGTATGGTGCCAGCGACATCGTAACGCTGCCATTGGAAAATTGCAAGTTTCTGTCAGACATAGGCAAAAAGGCATTTGAGGGCACTAGTGTCACCAGCGTTACACTGCCCCATCAACTCGAGATAGGTGCCGATGCTTTTAGGAACTGCACTAAACTTAATGAAGTGTTCATCCCCGCCAGGTTTGCACTCCACTCAATGCAGGAAGATGGCTTGTGGCACAACCGCTGGTATGGCAACAATGCATCTGACTTTAAGTGCTATGTAAAGTGGGACCGACTGGAATATGCAAGAGAAAGAGTAGCAAAATGGCCTCTTGACCGTGGCGAAACACAAGGATATGTAGATTCATTCCTTAGAGGTTACTTCGTCGAGGAGTCGACCGATACTGTAGTTACCTTTGGCGTTAACCATCAGGTGGACTGGACCAATAGCGGCATCAATGCCTATATCCTGAGCGAGTATGACACACAGAAGGGCATCATGACAGCAACTAAAGTTGGCCAGTCAAAGGCTAATGAGGGACTGCTGCTCACCGGATTTGAGAAAGACAAAATCTACAAGCTGCAACGCCCCGAAACTGCCGTCAGTGTAACTCGTAAAGATTACCTGCGTGCAAATGTGAACGGAGATCTCGCATTGTCGCAAAGTGACGAGAATGGCGGACAGTACTACTACTGGAACGGCGAGAACCTCACTTTCAATCACATCCCTGCCACCTATACCGTGCCTGCAGGACGAGGATATCTCGCACTGGCATCGACCAAGGACAAGGTGATTGTTGACCTGTTCAAGAGTGAACCTGACCAAAAGCTCGGTGATGTGAATGGTGACGATGTAGTGGACATTGCCGATGTCAACGCCGTTATTGATATGATTCTGGGTCTTCAAACCAGCACTGACAGTGCCGATGTGAATGGCGATGGCACTGTTGATGTGGCCGATATGAATGCGTTGATTAACCTTATCTTGGGTATAGAATAAGTTACTCGACATATAAATCGACAATATATTATGGGTGCGTTCACAGCAGTGGACGCACCCATATTTTTTATATAGTGTCTAAAACGCGGACCTTCAGCCCGCACAAGTTGAGTCTATCTTTTTCCGAGGCCTACGCTCGCTATTGCTCGCTCCGACCCCGGTTATAGTTCGCTAGCGCTCACAATACGCGCCTTCAGCGCTAAATCACCCTTCGCATGTTGACAGAGGTTCGCCAATCACGGCACCAGCCTGCGGACGACTTACCGCTACTCTCTCTGCCGAGCTTGCTTTGCTAGGTTATAAGGCGCCTTAGGCGGCACTCGCGCCTTTGAGCGCGATACGTTGGTGATAGGATATATTGATGCCTATTTTATTATTAAGGGAAAAACTGTAACTTTGCAACGACAATCAATCACATTGACTATAATGAGACGACAATACTTATTCATTGCTATGGTGCTTGTGGCCATGATGACGCAGGCACAGGAGTTTAACAAATGGTTCAGTGACTCAACGCTCAGGTTGTGCTACACCTTTGCAGGCGATGCTCGCAGCCAGCACATCTACGTTGACGAGTTGCACCAGTCACCCCGCTGGTGGGGCAAGCGCCAGCATATGGCCGAGGTGCCACTCAAGGGCAATGGCGACATCGTGGCCCGTGACCATAAAACAGGGCAGGAAATTTACCGCCACTCGTTCTCGAGCCTGTTTCAGGAATGGCTTGCCACCGACGAGGCCAAGAAGACCAGCAAGGCGTTTGAGAATGTGTTCCTGATGCCTACTCCGCTCGACACAACCGATGTGACTGTAACCCTACGCAACTCTCACCAGCAGGTCATTGCTACGATGACTCACACCGTAGTGCCTAGCGACATTCTCATCGTGCGCGACGGTGTCAATGATGTTACGCCCTACGTGACGCTGCAAGCAGCTAAGGACAGCACTCGTTGCATTAGGGTGGTCTATGTGGCCGAGGGGTTTACCGCCCAGGAAATGGACAAATA
>JAGHTV010000040.1 GCA_018065165.1 Candidatus Sodaliphilus fimicaballi
TTTCTGATTATCTGTAGTCGCTATAGCGAATCCATCTGTTAAATCTGAAATAAAATTCCCTTTTCAGCTTAATCTGTGTTAGGAAATCTCTCACAGCGCCCTCGTGCCCGACGGTTTTCCGTCGGGATGTGTTGTTATTTTCCGCTCTTATTTTCTTCTGTCTTAAAGAAATGTTGAATCGTTGCAAGCATCCCGCTAGGGATGAGATACTGTAGCCAGCCATAAGGATGTGCCGTAGGTACGACGATATGGCAGGAATGAAGGCAACCGTATAACGCCATGCCTTTAGGTATGGGATAAAATACACACTCTATATCATTGAAAAATATAGCGGACATCGCTGCCCGCTATACAATATAAATAACTCTAGTCGAAAAGAAAATTTCACTTCACGACTACCTTCTTTCCATTGTGGATATAGATGCCAGCTGGAGCACTCTTGATGTCAACCGCCTGACCCTGCAGGTTGTAATAACCAGTATCACTTTTGACGGTTCCTGCCTTTATATCATTGATTCCACTATAAACATCCTTGTTTGGGTCAAAAATCACTTTGCCGTCTGTATCAGTGAACTGGATGAAATACCACCCTTTACAACAAGTGGGACGAGGTATATATGGGTAAGGCAATGTGCAATACAATATCCAGTCATCGTTCTTATAACCAAATCCCTCTATCAATCTCAAAGTAACGAAGTCGTCAGCCTCATAATAGAATTTTGTATCATATTGATTGCATTTAACCCCTTGAATGGTAGCGTGGCCAGTTATAGATTCTAAAGATTGGTTGAAATCATAAAGCTTTATACCATATTCCGTTTTAATTCCCTCGTGAGGGAATCCCATGAATCGATTATCCATGTAGTCAACCTGGTCAGGGTGTTCGTAAACTGCATATACAACCTTATCCTTCTCTATCATGCAGCATTCAAGGGTTGTAACAGGAAGTTGTTTGCCAGAGACCTCTGGGTCAAAAAAATCGCCTTTAATAACGGTACGATAGAGTTTTTTGTAGACATTGCCATTTATGACGGAATCACCTTTAAACTCATAATAGCATTGTGAGTCATAAATGCCATCTCCAACTTCTGGATTTACATAGTAGCCATAGTACCATCTAACGCCTTCACGAACCAGTGGTTGATAAGTACTCTCTTGTGCCTGAGTTGCAACTGCAGATAACAGTGCAACTAATGTAAGTAATAATTTTTTCATAAGCATAATTAGTGTTCCTCTCGACCCTGAGAAACCATAAAATTAATAAATAAAGAAAGCGTGGGACGATGTCGTTGTCAATTGTTTTTCGAGGCATCGCCAAACGCCTTACCCAAAATTGAACACCCCACCCCCACGCCGTAGCTTATAAAACATCCCGCTTGCACGGGGGTGGATATACAAGCACAGCGAAGGCGTTTCGAGTTGCATCAACATCCTTTGGGTTAGAAAATTGGCGATTTTCGAAAAACAGGAATTGAAGCGAAACGCTTTCAAAATATGTCCTTCAAGCAGTGGCCTCTGCCACACAATCTTGAATTACTGCAAAGTTAGTTGATTTATGGAAATAAACAAAGAAAACGACTGAATTTAAGTTTTGGGTTTGTCAAAATGCGTTCTAGGCCCCCTGTCGGGGAGAGCGGAAAGGCTTCGCCCCATAGTTATATCCCCGCACTGCACACGCATACGCTCGCTTGTACAGGGTTATTAACATAGCGACTAGTCGCTATGTTGTGTTGTCCCCTTGGGACAAAGTTGAAGTCACTTTTATTATGGGTAAATCTGCGTGTTTTCGCGTTATGCGCGAGGAATACGTTATCGCGCAGCCATCTGTTTAATCTCGCTTTAAATTCCCTTTTCAGCTTAATCTGTGTTAGGAAGCCTCTCGATAGCGCCACCGTGCCCGACGGTTTTCCGTCGGGAAGTGTTGTTGATTTTAGACAGTTGTACATAAGGTTTTATAAAACAAATACTGCGCGTGACTAATTGGTAGCCACGCGCAGCGTTGTCTTATGTCTAATTTGAAACTACGGATTAATGGAGGTTCGCCATAACGCCTTGAGGCGTTGCGGACAGCACAGGAGTGCAGTCCCTACACCGTTGCTCACTGCTTTGAGCTTGCCTTATGGCTCGGTTTTCTGATTCTTTGAAATAATTTATCTGGTAAAAATCGGATAATCAGATAATCTGTAGTTTCAGTGTCCTCTGTGGGAGATTAGAGACCCAGAACGATGTCGATGATAGCGTTCATGTCGGCAACATCTACATTGCCGTCACCGTTTACGTCACCAACAGTTGTTGCGTCTTGCAGACCCAGAATCATGTCGATGCAAGCGTTAACATCAGCGATGTCAACAACACCGTCACCATTGATGTCGCCCTTAACGGGTGTGGGACCGTCTTCGCCCTTAATCTCAACGGGATAGAGCTCTACTGCATCGTTGTAGAGGGTTACGAAGCACTTGATGTCAAACTTCTTGCCTTCGAGGTTCTCGGGAATCTCAACGCCGCTGAACTTAGCGAAGAGCTTAACGCCGTCCATTGTGTCGTCGGCTACCTCATATGTGTTAGCTGTCTCGGTTGCTGTGATTGTAGCGTCCTTGATGAGCAGGTAGTTGTGAACCATGTCGGTACCAACCTCTTCGAGAGCGATCTCGGTGGGCTCGATAGCTGCGCCCTTGCCGCTTGCTGCAAATGTTGAGTCAACGGGAACGAGTTGCTTAGCACCGTTGTAAGTAGTCCAGCTAGCGATAGCATTCTTGATTTGGTCACCGTTCTCAAACTTCTCAGTGAGGTAACCATAAACGAGAGCATACTCGTCGTCGCTCTTAACATAGAGGTAGTAACCGTTCTGGTAGATAGTTGTCATCGCGCCAGTGATCTTGCCGTTTACGCCCTTGTTGAGGCCGTAGAGAGCAGCAACATTGGCAACTTCCTGTACGTCAACCTCGGCACCACCAGCCTCGGTGATCTTAGTAGTGAGGACCTGGTAGATAGTGTTGGTCTTGCCATAAGAACCTACGATACCGTAAACGTCGTACTTCTTAGTGAGGTCGCTGGGCATGTTAGCACCCATGTTGTTGTAGAACTTAACAACCTGACCGTTTTCGAGTGTAAGAGTGCTTGCTGTAGCGTCGATAGTGACGTTCTTAGCAACTACGTAGTGGCCGAAGTTAGCGTGAGCCATCATAGCCTCGCCGGTGAGAGTCTCGGGCTTAACCTCAACGGTGCTTGTAGCATCCTGGAATCCTGTGAAAGGAGTTGCGAGCTCTGGTTCACCGTCGTAAGTGGTCTTCTTGCCGCTGAAACCTGCGGGAATTACATTACCTTGAGCATAAGTCTTGCCTGTGTTACCGAAAACGAGCATGTAGCCAGTCTCGTCCTTAACGAACATGCGGCTGCCTGATACTGCCTGAACTGTTACGGGGTTCTTGAAAGTAACAACGGTACCGTCGGTTGCCTGCTGGAACTCAGCGATGCTCACGCCATCAACGATGTCACCGCCACCGCCGCCTGTGCCAGCCTCAACGAGCTTAACGGGAAGAACAACGGGGATGATGTTGTCACCGTCCTTAGTTGTGCCGATGATAGCGATTACGTCAAATTCCTTAGTAGCGTCGGTTGAGCTGCCGTAGCCACCCATACCTGTGCGTACCTGTGCTGAACCTGCAGCGTCGGTGATAGTCTTGTTCTCGTAAGAAACCTTAGCGCCCTTGATCATTACATAGTGACCAAAGAGAGCCTCGCTTACTTGAGCAGTAGTGATAGTCTCGGGCTCGATGGGGCTGTTGCTAGCAGCTGCCTGGAAACCGTCGGTGGGATAGCAGCTGAGCTCGGGCTGGCCATTGTAAGTAACCTTCTTGCCAGTGAAACCTGCGGGGATAACGTCACCGTTCTTGTAAGTCTTGCCACTGAGGACATCGCCATAGATGAATGCGTAGCCAGTCTCGTCCTTAACATAGAGGTTCTTGCTGTTGTGAGCAAGTACGTTTACAATGTTTGTGAACTGAACATAAGTGTCGTCGGCTGTGCCTTGGTAAGCAGCGATGTTAGCAACGGGAGTTGCAGCCTCGATAACGTAAGCAGCCTCGGCAACGTCGCTCTTCTTGTCGTCCTTAACAGCGATAGCCTTCACTGTAGTGGTAGCAGTGATGCTGAGGGGAGTGGTGTAAGCTGTAGAAGAAGCGCTGGGAGTAGTGCCGTCGAGTGTGTAGTAGATGCTTGCGCCGCCGGTGCCACAGTTGATGGCAACAGTCTGTGCGCTGTGGTAAGTACCTGCAGCTACGCTGAAGGTGGGCTTAGCAACAGTTTGCTCTACTGAACCGCCAGTCTCGATGTCAACAGAATCGAAGTCGAGCTGACCTGCCTTTGCAGCGCCGTCGCTGCCATAAGTAGCCTTCTCGCCTACTGTGAACACAACCTGACCAGCGGGGCCTGTCCAGGTTACAGTCTTTGCAGCAGCATCAACAGTTACGTTACCTGTGCTTGCCTTAACGTCGGTGAGACGCTTCATTCCCTGAGTTGAGATGTTGAAAACAACCTTGCTCATAGCTGCGCCTGTAGTAGAGAGCGTGAGGGTGTTGCCTGCATAGGTACGAAGGTCCTTGTAGGTTTCGTTGTAAACGGGAGCCGAAGCGCCACCAACCTTGGCAACTGACAGAGAGTAGGTGCCAAATGTCACGGTAAAGTCACCAGCAGTGGTAGAAAGACCGCTCATGCTGGCAACAACGAATGACTCAGCACTTGCAAAACCAAATGCGAGAGCCACCATTGTGATTAAAGTAAATAATTTCTTCATTTGTTTTTAATTAGTTATAATGGTTATAATGTTTTCAATACAGGTTTATGTTCACTAAAGTGCCCACAACGAGTAATATACTCGCAAAAATACAAATTTGTTTTCAAATGGAGGAAAAAAATACAAAGTATTTTTATATACAACACAAAAAAACTTCACTTACACGAGGTAGAGTGAAGTTTTGATGTTGCAACCACTTAGTGGTGTGATGCTTATTTCTTGCGTAGCATGTAGATGTCAACATAGTCGACCTCGCCGTCGGGGCCGTCCATCTCTTGCATACGCCAGTACTTGCGACCTTGTGTGCTCTTGAAGTTGAAGCGACCGTCGCGCACATACTCCTCGCCACCGTTGAGGTGATAAATCTTCATCTTGATTGTTCCGTTGAACACCAGGTTGAGTTCGTCAACTGCACTGATGTAACCATCGAGCTTAACATAGTCGCCCACATTGGTGCGGTCGAGTTGCTCGCCCACGCAGCGGTAGTAGTTGTCGCCTTCCTTGGTGATGTTGACCGATCCGAAGTAGTCCCAAGAAATCCATTGCAGGCTCAGCATGTGCTTGCCTATGAGCTTCTTGTCCATGGCTGTAGTAGCGGGTTTGCCCTTAGCAGTAGCCTTGGTAGCAGTTGTGCTGCCACCCTCGCTCAGGTGAGTGAAGTCGCGAGAGATGAAAACCTCCTCGCCCATATATTTGACCATGTAGAAGTTGCCCTGAGTTTTAAGATAAGGGATAGCTTCGCCCTTCTTGGCATAAACCACCTTACCCTGACCGTCGTGCAGGATGGCATGGTTGGTAGATGGACCCAGGCGGAAGCGCACATTGGTACCGTCAACGATAACATTAGTTGCCCACGACATTGCTACTGTAGCGATAGCAAGCAGGCATGATGAGATGATTCTTTTCAAATTCATAATTTAGTGTAGTATTGGTTGTTAAATATTTTTACAGCGAGTATTTCACAAGGTTCTTGCCATTGGTGATGATGTAGTAGCCAACGTCGGTAAACTTAATCATCTTGGGTACGAAGTCGATGGTCTTCATAGCCTCGACAACGCTGATGGGCACGCGGTGGCAGTATACGCCGTTCTTGCACACGGCCATCATAGCACCCTTGCTCGAGATGAAAGCAGCCTCAACCTTGCCGTGAGCATCCTTGGCACGAGCCAGGAACTCTGCTACAGCGCCTTCAGAGCTTGAAACGCCCTTATTGGTGATGAGCAGCCAGTCGCCGTTGTCGTTGAGCGACACGTTGCGTATCTGCTCGTTGGCCAGGTTGGCAGCTCCCAGCTTGTCGATGAGAGGGCGGGGCAGTCCTGCGCTGGTCTTGTAGCCATTGCGTTCATATATCACAATCCACTTGTTGCTCTCAGTGAGCACGACGTCCTTGATTTGGCAGTTGGGGCGGTTAAACGCCTTGATGTTGGTGACAAACTCGGTGGGGAAGCCCGACGAGTAGGCATAGCCATTGCCGCTGTAGATGAAGATACCGCCTGTGCTCATGTTCATGGCAGCAGTGCTGCACTGGCCAGCCTTCATGAGTTGCTGGTGTACGAAGTGCATCTTGCTTGCCGCGTTCATTGTATTAGAGGGCACGCTGGTGCCTGTAATCTTGAACAGGCCGTTCTCGTTCTTTACATTGACGGGACTCTCGGGTTGGTTTTGCAGTGCAGCCTCAAGCTTTGACAGCGGCTTGGCCTCGGCGGGTTGAGCGGGCTCAACGGCGGGTTGTTCAGCAGGCTTAGGAGTTTCGACTGTTGGTTGCTCGGTAGGCTTGACAGGTTCAACTATTGTGTTTGTTACCGGGATTGACTCTTGTGTTTTGCTTACCTCGGCAAACTGTGGGAACTCTTGCATCACACGCTTGAGGTCGCTAAATACTACATCTCCACCTGTGGGGAACATCACCAGTGCATAACCGGCTGCACCCAGTCGCAGAGTCTCGCCACGAGCAGCCATAACCTCGTTGATGCGGCTTGCATCTACGGCTTCGCTCTCGAGCATTGCAACAACAACGCCACGCAGTTTTGACTTTTCAACCACCTTGGTGGTAAACAAGCGCTCGCTAGAAGTGCTCACATTGATGTCCTTGCCACTGTTGAGAATACGCATGAGCTCGGTGTCCTTGTCATCGGCAATGACCTTGAATGAAATCTTGTACTTGCCGTCTTCTTGCTGTGACACAGCGTATTCAACGTCGCCGTCGGCACCGCGAAACTGTTGGGTAGATGCTACGTCGACAACGGGAGCAGCCATAGCTGTTGCCCACACGCATATTGCTGCAAATATTGAAATGATGTTTCTTTTCATGATTATTGTAGTTTTTATAATCACAAAGGTAGTTTTTTTTTGCGAATAACAAAAGGTGTTAGGCCAAAAAACGCACTATTTGGTACGTGCGGCCGTTGCCAGCAGTCGGTGGCCTATCTTGCAATACATGCACTTGCGTGCGTCGCAGTACTCGCGTTTGAGTTGTATCAGGGCCTGTGTGGTGAGTGCATCGTCGCTTTTGAGTCCGGCCAGGGCAAACGAGGCAACGATGGAGTTTTTCTCGGGACGAAGCGACTCGAGCAAGGCTATAGCGCGGTCAATGTGGTCATAGTTGCCGGTTATCTCGCCATAGGCATAGTATAGAGGAGCAACGGTGTTGATGAGGATGATGTCGATTGACGACTCGCCCAGAGCGCGTGCAGTCATGTTGCTCTCTTTGCCCAGTGCGTAGTGGGTCGCCCAGTAGCCCGTCAACTCTACGCTGAATAGCTGTCGCAAGGCTTTCTCGTCGGAAGCCTCAAGTATTGCGTTCATGAGGTTGAAACCTCCCTCGATGTAGTGTGCCAGCAGCGCTATGCGGCGCGCCGGGAAGTTGTGCGGACGCATGCGGAAACATTTCCACGCCTCACTCTCGATGGGGGTAAGAGAGAACTTGTTGGCCAGGAAGGCATATTCGCGAGTGAGCTGCTGGGTGTAAGGGTCGAGGATGGCTCGTCTGCCCGAGGGAGAAACCTCGGGAACGGTGGCGGTGCTGGATGTGCCGGGAACGGTGGCCGAACTGGAGGTTGACTTGGGGTTGCCCTCGGTGGCCGAACTTAGCATGCCGGCTTGACCGTAGAGCAAGGCCTCTATCTGGAACAGGGAGTCGCTGTGCTTGTGCAGTAGTCGCAGTGGAGTGCGTCGTGCCAGTCGCTCCATAGCGTCGTTGTTGACGCCAAATCCCAGGTTGCGCGATAGGGTCACATAGCACACTTCCTCCCAGTTGCCGCAGGTGGCATCATACAGGTCGCGTATGCGGCCCACCTTGCTGTGCAGGCGCTCAAAGGCTAGTGCTTGTATCCACTCGGTGATGAGCAGGCTGGGTAGTGTGGGTATTGATGCTGCGCAGGGAATCTCGGTACGGGCATTGAGCAGGTCGTTCAGCCGTTCGCCAAATCGTGGCGAGCAGTTGAGCACCACTTGCGGTATGCGTTCGCCATTGGTGCGATATACTGGTGCATCGTCCTTTTGCACCACATGCAATATTACGCTGTCATAGGCCTTGTCGGTGTTGTGTCCATGGCGTTGCCAGTCGGTGGCACGCACATGTATCTCTACATTGCCCACCCACATGTTGCCGTCAATCTCAACCTTGGCATTGAAGAAGTCTGGCCCCTGGTCGGTATTGAGCAAACCTGGGTCTATGACACGCACACGGCGGCCGTCGTTGGTGAGCATGTCCTCACTGCTCCACAGCCGGTGTTTCCACACATATTGCAGTATCTTCTCCATGTTTTGGTAAAGGGTTAAAAGGTTAAGGGGGTTAACGGGTTAAAAGGGGAAGCTCTGGAGTATCTCGTCTACGATGTGGCGGTCGTTGCACAGGCGTGGCACTTTGCGCTGTCCGCCCAGTTTGCCGTGGGTGGCGAGCCACTGGTCAAAGGCACCTTGTGGCATGGCCATGACTTGTGGCGCACCCAGGAAGATGTCGCCCTTGCGCTTAGCCTCGTAGTCGCTATTCACCTCCTTGAGGGCGTTGTCGAGCACGAGGGCAAATTCACTGAGCGAAGTGGGATGCTGGTCAAACTCTATGAGCCACTCGTGATGGCTTTGCATTCCCTCGCTGGCAAAGAATGGTGCCGCAGTATAGTCGCTCACATGGGCTCCTGTGGCTTTCTCGGCAGCCGAGATGGCATAGTCTGCGTTGTGCACCATGAGTTCTTCACCAAAGGCGTTGATATAGTTGCTGGTGCGACCTGCAATAGTTATCTTTACAGGGTTGAGTTGCTCGATGCGCACGGTGTCGCCCAGGCGATAACGCCACAGGCCGTTGCATGCGGTGATGACGAGTTCATAGGTCTTGCCTGCTTCAATCTCCCATATTGGATAAACCTCGGGGGTTGTGCTCTGTGTGTCCTCAATGGGGATAAACTCGTAGAACACGCCCACATCGAGCAACAGCAGCATGGCTGTAGAGTCCCACGACGATTGCACGGCAAAGAATCCCTCGCTGGCGTTGTAGGTATCAAGGAAGTGCATCTTGCTCATGTCACACAACGACTCGTATTGCTTGCGGTAGGGTTCAAAGGAGACGCCTCCGTGGAAGAAGACCTCAAGGTTGGGCCATACCTCGTGCAGGCACTGCACACCCTTGCGATGCATCACTTCCTTGATGAGCGTAAGGAACCACGACGGCACACCACTCAAGTTAGTGATATCCTCATTCATGCTAGCCTCGACTAGTGCAGGCAGTTTCTCGGTCCAGTCGGCCATGAGAGCAATCTTCTTGCTGGGCACTCGCATGAGATTAGCCAAGGGATTCATGTACTCGATAAGGTTGGCCGAGAGATCTCCCACCATTACCCCTCGTGGTAGTTGCAGATCGTTGGCAAAGCTGCCGCCCAATATCAACGCTTTGCCGCCGAAGATGCGGCTCTCGGGGTTGAGGTTGAGGTAGTGGGCCACGACATCGCTCGCTCCCTGGTAGTGGTTACGCTTAAACGAATCGACGGTGATGGGTATGTACTTGCTCTTGCCGCCCGATGTGCCCGATGACTGGGCAAAGTTGGTGACTATGCCGGGCCAAAGCACATCCTTCTCGCCCTTAATCATGCGCATGACCATGGGGCGTATGTCCTCATAACTGTATAAAGGCACACGCTGCGCAAAGTCGCGATAGGTGCGGCAAGTTGAGAAATTATACTTGCGTCCAAGCTCGGTAAGGGCAGCCTTCTCGACGAGCTGAACCAGCGTGCCTTGCTGAACGCTGTCGGCATGGTCAATGTAGCGGAGATGCTCAGTGAGACGGTTGTGAAAGTACCCTTTTACCAGTGGAGTAAAATTAATCATATCGCAAAGATAGTGAATTTTTTACGAAGTACGAAAAACGAAGTACGAAAAACGAGAGACACCGTTTGCGTTGTCGTTAGCGTTTGCGTTAGCGTTCACGTTAGCGTTATATCATTTGCAATGAAGTGTGCTACTGCATCGTCGGTATTGGGGCCTATTACCTCGTGGGCAACGGCCTTGACCTCGGGGAAGGCGTTCTCGACGGCTATGGCATGGTCGGCAGCCTGTAGCATGGCTATGTCGTTGCGGTTGTCGCCAAATGCTACCACCCTGGTGGCTCCCACGCGCTTGGCAAGTCGCTTTATGGCTCCCGCCTTGGTGCAGCCGCTGGTGTATATCTCGAGCAGGCCTACGCCTGAGTCAAAGATGTCGTGGTAGAACATGGGCGAGCAGTCGACCGTAGCCTTTACCTCGTTGTAGATGCGCTCGAGGGTAGCGTAGTCGTTCATCGAGAAGATGAGCATCGCAGGGTCGTCGCTAGTGTGATACTGTGCGTCGTCGAGCAAGAAACGCTTGAAAGGTGTGTTGAGACGCTCTTGTACGAACTCTAGCTCCTGTACCGACATCTCTCCGTAGTGGTGGGCGTGTATCACATTGCCGTGCTGGCGATAGATGAAGGGGTGAAGGCCGTGCTTCTCAAATATCGCTGCTATGGCATGCACAGTGTCGTGGGGAATGGATTGCACGTCGACAAACTCGCCCTTGACGGCGTCCCACATTGCTGCTCCGGCCAGCACGATGTAGGGCAGGGTAGTCTTTACCTCGCTCATGAGTGGCACCACGGTGGCGGGAGTGCGTGCCGTGGCCACGGTGAATAGGATGTCGTGCTCGTCGATAAGACGATTGAGCATGTCGCGTGTTGTGGGGCTCACCCGTGAGTCGCTACCCATGAGCGTGCCGTCCATGTCGCTCACATAAAGTGTTTTCCCTTTCATTTCAAGTTCTTTATCCACTCGGCGGCGTCTTTAAGGAATTGTGGTGAGATGGTTTGCTCTATGGTGCGGTACTCGGTGGGGCCGCCTGTGGTACATTCCTGGAACAGGTGGTTGAGTCCGGGATACTCTACTATGCGGTTATGCTTGTTGTGTGGCAGAGCGGCCTTGATGCCTCCCAGATTGAGTTCAGATATTACCTGGCAGTCCTTGTCGCCGTTGGCGGCAAATACAGGACAACGTGTAGTGGCAATGTCGGGCGTGGGATCATAGTTGATAAACCAGTTGAACCAGGGTTGGTTTTGTAGCAACACCATTGAGCGATACCCCTTGGTTGTTGCTGTGCCGGGCATGCCGTTGAGTTGCATAAGCCTATTGGCTTGGGCTGTGAGTGCCGTGTCACATCTTACACCCACACCGGCCAGGCTGACGATAAAGTCGGCCTTGCCTCGTGCACCTAGCATGAAGGCGATGTCGCCACCCTCGCTGTGACCCCATATGCCCACCTTACTCACTTTCTTGAGCGAGAGACCTTTTACATAGTCGTAAGCGGCCTGTGCGTCGCGGGCAAAGTCCTCGGTTGTGGCATTGGCGACATTCTTGCCAGTAGATTTCCCAAATCCGCGGTCGTCATATCGTAGCGAGGCAATGCCGTTGCGTGCCAGATAGTCGGCCGCCACGAGGAAGGGCTTATGTTCAAATATCTCCTCATCGCGGTTTTGCAGTCCGCTACCGCTTACCATTATCACCAATGGAACCGAGCCGTTGCTGGCATGGTCACACCCTACAGGAAGGGTAAGCGTGCCTGCGAGTGTTACAGAGTCTTTCTCGTTGCTGAAGGTTACCTCTTGGGTTGTGTAAGGGAATGGGGCAACAGGCGTCTGCGGACGCTTGATTACCTCCACTCCACGCTTGAAGTTGAGCTCAAATGAGTGTCCCATCTGTGTGAAAGAGCCTTTCAACTCGTCGCCAATGCATCGACCCGAGTAAGACGCTCCTATCATGGGTACAGCTACGCTAATGGAGTCGTCCTTGCAATAGCCCACGCTAGTCTTGATGCCTTTAGCGCTCTGGTCGGGACTGTCGAGCGTACAGTTGATGGTGCCCTGCTCTTGAGTTATATTAAGAACCAGTGAGAGGCTTGCAGGACCCACATTCAATTTACCCGTCCAAGTGCCCACCAAGGCTTGCTGGGCCTGCATCGACAGGACTATAAATAAAGTGATGATGGTAAGAATGTATTTCATTGTTAATTGTGCAAATAAATAATCTACTGTAATCTGCTTTGTTGATTTTTGAATATAAATGTTGTTTCAGTGCAAAGTTAAGAAAAAAATAAGATTGTGCCTAACCTCGGTGAGCGAGAATTTATGGCTATGCAGTCTCATGTTTAGCCAGGCATTTATGAGCGTCCATCCAGATATTCCCTAAATGCATAGAGCGGAATGCTTTCCAGCCATGATTGGTTCTCGTAATTCTTCATACTCAAGCGAATCCCCTTCAGGTCGGGGTTATTGCTGATGAATATTTTCATTGATTTTGCCTTGACGTTTTCTTCGGCCTTGACTTCTACGGGATAGACATTATCACAGAGCTGGATTACAAAATCCAACTCAATTCGTGAGCTATCAACTGAATGATAGTACACAGGAATGTTGGTGGTAGCCAGTTGCGACTCAACGTAAACCTCGGTAAATGCGCCTTTATATTCCTTGAAAATGTTTGTGCCAGTAATTATTTGGCTGGCAGGCACATCTCCCATCGCTCCCATCAGTCCAACATCGAGGATGAAGAGCTTGAACACGTTCCGTTCCTCATAGAATTTCAGTGGCATGCGCACCTCGTTTACACGATTTACTTTATAAATAATGCCGGCATCGGTGAGCCATTGTATTGCTTCTTCAAATTCGGATGCTCTGGCACCTTTTTTCATTGCCCCAAAGATGAATTTCTTGTTTTCTTTGGTAAGTTGTGAAATTATATTTTGCCATACCATCCTGATTCGTGGCACCACACGCGCAGGGGCGTGTTTGCTGAAATCTCGGTCGTAGTCATTTAAGATACGCTTTTGCACGTTCCTTACTGCATTCAACCCTTTTTGATCCACGTAGGCTTTTACTGCCGCTGGCATACCTCCTACATAGTAATACTGTCGCAGTAAGTCAATATATTCGCTGCTGAGGGCATTAATCATGTCCCAGTTGCATTCGGCAAGAATCTCTTGCATTTTATCTTTGCCATTGGCTAGAAGAAATTCTCCAAAGGTCATAGGGAACAGGAACATTTCGTCAACCTGCCCTACGGGAAAAGAAATACCCTCATGAAGGGCGATTCCCAGTAGACTGCCACAAGCCACAATGTGATATTCGGGTGCGTCCTCGGCAAGAACCTTTAGTCTTGTCAATGCCACAGGACAGTCTTGTATTTCATCAAGAATGACAAGTGTTTCGTTTGGAACAATGTCGATGCCTGTTATGGCCGACAACCCTCTAAGTAGTTTCTCGGCCGACTTTTCGGTAGCCATGAGTTGCGATGCGCTGTCGTCGCGGTCAAAGCTTACGAAGGCGGTATTCTTGTATTGACGCCTACCAAATTCTTTTAGCAACCAGGTCTTGCCTACTTGCCTTGCACCAAACAAAACCAAGGGTTTTCTGTCTTTGGATGACTTCCATGATATTAAATCATTATATAGATACCTTTTCATAGAGCTGGTTGATAGGTGATTATATTGTGGTTATACATTTATTTGACGTAATATTTGGTGCAAAATTACATTTTTTCAACGGAAAAATCAAGTGTATACTACATTTTTGTAACGTTACTCTGCTTTTGCGGTGAGGGGATAGTTGCAAATATAGGCAAAGAAAAAACACAGGCAGTAGGATTGTTGTCCCTGTTGCCTGTGTTTTGTCTTGTGTCGTGCAATGATTTACTTCTTCTGCAGTTTGATAGCACCTACATAGATGAGGAGCACTACATTCATGAGCAGTGCATAGATGATTGCGGGGATGGCAATCTCGTCCTTGTTGAGGATGAATGGGCTTGTTGCAATGGCGATGGCTTGTGCAGCATTCTGCATGCCCACTTCAATGACGATGGTGCGGCGACGCTGTCCGTCAAGACGCATTACCCATGACAGTGCAGCTGCCAGGAAGACGCATGCGAGCAACAGTACCAGCACGCTGCCGCCCAGCAGAGCAAAGTTGTCGGCAATGGTGTTGCGGTGCTGCACAAAGAAGATACCTGCTAGCAGCATCAGGGCAGGGAAGGCGAGTTTGCTGAGCACGCGGTGAGTCTTGTCGGCCGCACCAGCCCACTTGCGTTGCATGATCGCACCCAGAGCCATAGGCAGGAACATCAATACAAGGTTTTGTACCAGCAATTTGCCCACGGGTAGTTCAATTGTACTCTGCACGCCATCGGCACCACAATGGTTTACCGCAATCGACAGAATCACGGGAATGGTAAACAGTGTTACCACGCTGCTTATTGCTGTGAGTGTAACGCTCAGGGCTACATCGCCCTTGGCCAGCATTGAGAATACATTAGACGAACTGCCGCCAGGACAGCAGGCAATCAGAACCAGGCCCACAAAGAACAGTGGTGGTAACTGTAAAACTGTAGCCAGTGCATATGCGACAACGGGCAGCAGTATGAGCTGACCTATCATGCCGGCAGCAACCGCACGGGGTTGCTGTGTGAGTTTTTTGAAATCTTCTACTTTGAGTGTGAGACCCAGTTCAAACATGAGTACACACAAAATGGGGATAACTATAAGAATCATATTATGTTTTTGGGTTATTGTCGTCCTAATCGTTTTGCAATAGCGTTGCGTGCAGCCTTGGCGTCGTTACCGCGGTATATCTGTGTGCCTTGGTCGTCGGTAGCAATGAATAGTGGAAGTTGTCGCAGCTGAAGGTCTTGTACGGCCTGGTCAAGAATGCTGCCAGGAGCCCAGTAGTGTTGCCACTCGGCAGCGTCGCTCTTGATTATTGCGTGCCAGCCCGTGGTGTCGGTGCTGAGTGATACGTCAACCATCTGCAGGTCAGAGCCAAACTCATAGGCTATCTGCTTCATTTGCTCAACATCGTTGCGTCGGCCCTCGTTGTTCTCGGCCCACCAATAGATGAGAGTAGTGGCGGTCTTGCTGGGAACAACTGCGTCAAAGTCGTCTTTGTCGTTGCACAGCATCATCGTGTGCAATTGCTTGATGGGTTGACCCTGTGTGCTCCTCATCTGCATCATGCTGCTTATGAGTCGCTCGGGACGAGCCTTGGCATCGATGCTGTTGAGCAGTTGCTCGGCCTTGCCCGATGTGATGTCGCTGTAGTCGGCAATGAGCAGCAGCGTTGACACGAGGCTCTTGGGGTTGTCCTTGATAAATTTCTCGATGGCTTGGTCCAGTGGTGTGGCATTGGGTTTGTCATAGAGCTCGGCATGCTTGCTCTCAAAGTCCATCCATTGCTCGGCCACATCGCTACCCTTGCACTTGTAGTGGTGAGGATTGGTGATGTCGCCTGTTATCTCTACTGTCTCGCCGCCTGCTATGGCTACACGAAACAGAGGCTTGTGCTGGCTGTCTTGAAAACTTACCACGGTGAGCTCGCTAGAGTTGCCCTTAATCTTGATTTTGCCCTCGTTGACGGCGATGAAAGCATCGGTCACGCCCGAGTCGCCCAGGAAAACGACATGCACCTGCTGATTGCCCATGCCTGCGATGTCGGCACTAATTTTGAAGGTGCTGTTGTCGCATGAGGTCATCATGGTCACAACCAGTGCCAGTACTAAACTTGAAATCCACTTCATAATTCAATTTTTGACGAAACGCATGCTTTGCATGCTACGAAACGCTCGCTGGCGCTCGCTACGAAAAACGAGATCGCTTCGCTACGAAAACGTGATGTTTAGGCAGTGTGCCCGGCCTTCTAAGGCCGGGTAAGAACGTCTTCACTTAAACCAAAAGCCGGACGACGAATCGATGCTGTGTCCGGCTTTGGTCTATCGTGTATTGTCGATTTACTTAACGATGAGCAGGTAGTAGTTCTTCTTGCCGCGCTGAGCAAGCAGGTACTTGCCGTTGAGCAGCATGTCGGTGCTAACTGCGGTGTTGGGGTCGGCGAGCTTCTCCTTGTTGATGCTTACGCCACCACCTTGAGTGAGCTTGCGCATTTCGCCCTTAGAAGCAAATACTGCAGCGTTCTCGGTGAGCAGAGCAATGAGGGGAGTGCCAGCCTCGATGGCCTCGCGGCTAACCTCAAATGTGGGAACGCCCTCAAATACTGACAGCAGTGTTGCCTCGTCAATCTTGTGGAGAATGTCGGCAGCCTTGTTGCTGAACAGGATTTGTGAAGCCTCAACAGCCATCTCGTAGTCTTGCTCAGAGTGTACCATGCAAGTGATTTCCTTAGCAAGGCGCTTCTGCAGGGGACGTGCACCGGGATCTTGAGCCTGCTCGGCCTCGAGCTTCTCAATCTCCTCCTTAGTGAGGTCGGTGAAGATTTTGATGTACTTTGAAGCATCGGCATCGCTCACGTTGAGCCAGAACTGGTAGAACTTGTAGGGAGAGGTGCGCTTAGCGTCGAGCCATACGTTACCGCTCTCGGTCTTGCCAAACTTGCCACCGTCGGCCTTGGTGATGAGGGGGCATGTGATTGCATATGCCTCGCCACCTGCCATGCGGCGAATGAGCTCGGTACCGGTGGTGATGTTACCCCACTGGTCGCTACCACCCATCTGCAGACGGCAGTTCTCGTTCTCGTAGAGGTACAGGAAGTCGTAACCCTGGAGCAGCTGGTAAGAGAACTCGGTGAATGACATGCCGTGGTCGGCGTTAGCAGCAAGGCGCTTCTTAACGCTGTCCTTAGCCATCATGTAGTTAACGGTGATGTGCTTGCCTATGTCGCGAATGAAGTTCAGGAATGAGAAGTTCTTCATCCAGTCGTAGTTGTTCACGAGAATTGCGTGGTTGGGAGCATCGCTGTCAAAGTCGAGGAAGCGCGCGAGTTGCTCGCGTATGCATTCCTGGTTGTGACGCAGTGTCTCCTCGTCGATGAGCACGCGCTCTTGCGACTTCATTGAGGGGTCACCAATCATACCTGTAGCACCACCCACCAGAGCAATGGGGCGGTGGCCAGCACGCTGGAAGTGCTTGAGCATCATGATGCTCACGAGGTGACCAATGTGGAGTGAGTCGGCAGTAGGGTCGATGCCCACATAGGCCGATGTCATTTCCTTCTTGAGTTGTTCTTTGGTTCCGGGCATGATGTTGTTAATCATGCCACGCCATGTAAGTTCTTCTACAAAATTCATTGTTATGTTGTATTTTTTGTTTTTGCAATGTTATGATTAGCCTACGCTTGCACCGGGCTTAACGGGACCAGTGGGGCCAATTACGATGAGGCGGCCATCGGCATCCTCGGCGCTCAGGATCATACCCTGAGACTCAACACCCTTGAGCTTGCGGGGAGGGAAGTTGGCGATGAAGCACACTTGCTTGCCCACGAGTTCCTCGGGCTCGTACCACTTGGCGATACCGCTCACGATGGTGCGTCCGCCCATGCCGTCTTCAATCTTGAACTCAAGCAGCTTGTCGCTCTTCTTTACCTTGCTGCACTCGAGCACTGTACCCACGCGGATGTCGAGCTTAGCAAAGTCGTCGATAGTCACTTGGGGAGCCACAGCCTTGGGCTTGAAGTTGGCAACGATGTTCTCTTGCTTGATGCGCTCGAGGCGTTGCATTTGTGCGTCGATAACTTCATCCTCAATCTTCTCAAACAGCAGTTCGGGCTTGTTTACAGCGTGGCCAGCGGGCAGAATGTCGATTTCGCCCAACTTGTTCCAGTCGCAAGCTTCGATATTAAGCATACCGCGCAGCTTCTCGGCGCTGAAGGGCAGGAAGGGCTCAAATGCGATTGCCAGGTTGGCAGTGATTTGCAATGCAAGGTTCATGATGGTCTCAACGCGAGTCATGTCGGTCTTGGCAAGTTTCCAGGGCTCGGTGTCGGCCAGGTACTTGTTACCGATGCGTGCCAGGTTCATGGCATCCTTGAGTGCCTCGCGGAACTTGAAGTTCTCAATGTTGGCACCCAGAGTTTCCTTTACATCCTTGAACTCGTTCAGAGCCTCGCGGTCGATGTCTTGCAACTCGTGAGCCTCGGGAATCACGCCGCCAAAGTACTTGTGTGTGAGAACAAGTGCACGGTTAACGAAGTTGCCCAGGATGGCTACGAGCTCGTTGTTGTTGCGAGCCTGGAAGTCACGCCATGTAAAGTCGTTGTCCTTGCTCTCGGGAGCGTTGGCTGTGAGCACGTAGCGCAGCACGTCCTGCTTGCCGGGGAAGTCGGCGAGATACTCGTGCAACCATACAGCCCAGTTGCGGCTGGTAGAGATCTTGTCGCCCTCGAGGTTCAGGAACTCGTTGGCGGGCACGTTCTCGGGGAGCTGGTAGCTACCCTCGGCCATGAGCATTGCGGGGAAGATGAGGCAATGGAACACGATGTTGTCCTTGCCTATGAAGTGTATGATGCGAGTCTCGGGATCTTTCCAGTACTTCTCCCAAGTGTCGGGCAGCAGTTCCTTGGTGTTGCTGATGTAGCCGATAGGTGCGTCAAACCACACATACAGCACCTTGCCGTCGGCACCCTCTACGGGCACGGGGATACCCCAGTTGAGGTCGCGTGTCACAGCGCGGGGCTGCAGATGGTCGTCGAGCCACGACTTGCACTGGCCGTATACGTTGGGTTTCCATTCCTTGTGTTGCTCTAGGATCCACTCACGCAGCTTGGGCTCCCACTTGTCGAGGGGCATATACCAGTGCTTGGTCTCCTTGAGCACGGGTGTGTTGCCAGTGATGGCGCTCACGGGGTTGATGAGGTCGGTAGCGTTGAGGCTGGTACCGCAAGCCTCACACTGGTCGCCATAGGCACGCTCGTTGCCGCACTTGGGGCATGTGCCGGTTACATAGCGGTCGGCCAGATATTGGTCGGCCTTCTCGTCGTAGAGCTGCACGCTGGTCTTCTCGATGAACTCGCCCTTGTCGTAGAGCTTGCGGAAGAAGTCGCTTGCAGTCTTATGGTGCATGTCGCTTGTGGTGCGGCTATACACGTCAAACGAGATGCCAAGGCCCTCCATTGAGTCCTTGATGATGTTGTGATAACGGTCTACGATATCTTGGGGTGTGACACCCTCCTTTTGAGCCTTGATTGTGATGGGCACGCCGTGCTCATCGCTACCGCCAATCATGATTACATCCTCACCGCGCAGACGCAGGTAGCGAGTGTAGATATCGGCGGGTACATATACACCTGCCAGGTGGCCGATGTGAACGGGGCCATTGGCATAGGGTAACGCTGTGGTTACAAGCGTACGTTTGAATTTTTTATCCATTATTTATGCAATTTACTATATTTTGTGCAAAGTTACTAAATTTTTTGGACTGAATGAAACTGTTTGGGGATGAATGAACTGAAAGAAATTAAAATAATTAAAATTAAGAGGACACTGCATGGATGTTGAGACAAAAAAGAACGCCCAAAGATTGAGCGTTCTTTGTATTGGTGTTAAAGCGGGGGCGGGGTTACCCCTCGCGCTTGAGTTTCTCTACATAGTCGCTTATGCGGTGCAGTTCCTTGGGTATGGCGATGCTTTGTGGGCAGTGTGGTGCACACTGGCCGCAGCCTATGCAGTGGTCGGCCTGACGCAGGCGAGGCACGCTGCGGTCATATCCCACGAGGAATGCACGACGCTCCTTGGCATAGGTCGATGAGTTGCTGTTTTGCGGAGCGTTACCCTCGTTCAAGCACTTGTTGTAGTGAGTGAAAATGGCGGGGATGTCGATGCCGTAGGGGCAGGGCATGCAATACTTGCAACCTGTACAGGGCACGGTGTTGTAGTTGGCCATCTCTGTGCCTATCTCCTCAAGGAAGTGTTGTTCTTCCTCGTTCAGAGGCTTCAATGGGCTGTAAGTCTTGAGGTTGTCTTGCAGGTGCTCCATGTAAGTCATGCCTGAGAGTACAGTGAGTACGCCAGGCAGTGTGCCGGCATAGCGGAATGCCCACGATGCAACCGATGCCTCGGGGTCGCGTTGCTGCAGTTTTAGTGTAAGAGGATCGGGCAACTTGGCCAGTCGTCCGCCCAGCAGTGGCTCCATGATTACAGCAGGAATGTTGCGCTTCACGAGTTCGTCATACAGGTACTGGGCATTGTCCTCGTCGTTGACGGCGGCATTTTGCCAGTCAAAGTAGTTGAGCTGAATCTGCACGAAGTCCCACTTGTACTTGTCGTGCTGTGAGAGCAGATAGTCATATACCTCGATGTTGCCGTGGTAAGAGAAGCCTAGGTTCTTGATAACACCCTTCTCTCGCTGCTCGAGCAGGTAGTCGAGTATGCCGTTGTCGATGTAGCGTGCGTTGAATTTTTTCATTGCATCCTGTGGATCATCGCCACCACCCACAGCGTGCAGCAGCAGGTAGTCGATGTAGTCGACCTGCAGCTCCTTGAGAGAGTTCTGGAACATCTCTACACCTGCCTCGTGAGACCAAGTCTCGGGAGCAAAGTTTGACAGTTTGGTAGCGATGTAGTATTCGTTGCGCTTGTGGCGTGACAGAGCGATGCCTGTGGCGTGCTCGCTACGGCCTTTGCAATAGGCGGGCGATGTGTCGAAGTAGTTAACGCCGTGTTCTAGGGCGTAGTCAACCAGCTTGTTGACCATCTCCTGGTCGATCTCGGCATTCTGTTTTTCTTCCTCGCTGGCACCTTCTTCTTCAATCATTGGCAGGCGCATCATGCCATAGCCTAGAATGGAGATTTTGTTGCCGTCTTTGGGATTGGTACGCATGGTCATCTCGCCCAGTTGCTGGTCTTGAGAGTCCTTATCGCCAGTTGCACAGCTCACCACGCTGCCGGCAGCCACAGTGGCACCTCCCAGGCCCAGAGCCTTGAGGAATGTGCGGCGGTTGAATATCTTTTTATTATCCATTGTTATCTTCTGTTAAAAATAGAAATCCTAGATGTTCTAGAAAATCTAGATAATCCATAACATTATCTTTCAGCCCAAAGGGCGTTCTTGAAACCTTATAGCTCGCTTGCAAGCGTTCTTAACCCCTTTTTATATTGTACGGTGTTGCTCATGTCCCTCGACATAGATTGCCGAATATGGGCGTGCGGGGCACAGGTACTCGCAGGCACCACAACCTATGCACTTCTCGGTATTGATGGCCGGTACAAAGGGAGAGTTCTCGTCTTTCTCGTCGAGAGGAACCATAGTGATAGCACCGCTGGGGCAGTGACGGGCACAGTTGCCACACGACACACCGTCGGTAACGGCTACGCAGTTCTTCTTAATCCACACAGCGTGACCTATCTGGGTAGATACCTTCTCGTCGAGGCCTAAGGGCTTGATAGCACCGCTGGGACACAGTTGCGAGCAACGGTTGCACTCGGGGCGACAGTAGCCACGCTCATAGCTCATGTAGGGTTGCATGAGGGTCATGAGGTCGCCACTGGGACGCAGTACATGACTGGGACAAGCACTCACGCACAACTGGCATGCAGTACAGCGTGTGGCCATGTTGCGTGCACTCACCGAGCCCGGTGGGGTGATGCGTGTAGAGCGCTTGGGCTCTTGCTTGTCTTTAATAGCAGCCAGACCACCGTCAACCTTCTTCTTGGCTTGAGCCAGAGCGACATCGGCACCCACGATGGCAGCGCCCACGAGCATTGCACGGCGACTAGTGTCGGCCTTAGGAGCCTCACTGGCAGTAGCAGCTACGGGAGCAGCCTTCTTGTGAGCATAGGTGAGGGCGCCAAAGTTGCACTTCTCAAGGCAGTTGCCACAAGTCACGCAGCGAGTATAGTCAACTTTGTGGTTCTTGATGTCGATGCACGAAGCTTTGCAGTTCTTGCTGCACAGGCCACAGTCGCGGCACTTGTCGGTGTCGATGA
>JAGHTV010000195.1 GCA_018065165.1 Candidatus Sodaliphilus fimicaballi
CTATACTATTGAGCGAGCTACGAGATTCAAAGGCACTGGCTCCTATTGAATAAACGCTCGAGGGCAATGTAATGCTGACGAGGTTGGTGCAGTAGCCGAACGCATATTTACCTATCTTGGTGAGCTTGTTGCCTTGAATTGTGACGCTGGTGAGCTGGCTCTTGTTATAAAACGCCTTTTCTCCAATCTCGTCAACTGTATAGTTGATGTTATAAATTTTGATGACTTCGGGGATGGTCACCGCCGCTCCACCAAAGTACTGGTATACCCTTACTTTGCTGTTATCATCATCCAGTTCGTAGACGAGACCCGAGGTCTTGTCTTGCCATATTTCACCATCATACGACGCCCATGCACTGACGGCGAACAGTACCAGCACAAGGGTTGCAAACACTTTTTTCATATCGGCTTTACTTCTATTATAGTTTTGTTTATTATCGTCTTCTTAATAGTTGTAGGTAAGGGAAACTTTGTCCTTCTCTACGGTGAGGGTTACGGGACAGCCCTTGATCATGGGATAGTTCCACGACTCGTCGTGACTCACGGGGAAGTCGTAACACGCTGGCACATCGAGGCCCATGCGAGTGAAGGTGTCGTGAATCATGTCGTTCATATCCTTGTAGTCCCAGCGAGGCTTATAGTCGGTAAAACGACCTATTATCACACCCTTGACGTGCTTCATCACGCCCTTGATGTAGAGCTGGTCGAGCATAGCGTTGACGCGTTCAAACGACTCACCCACATCCTCAAGGAAGAGGATGATGTCTTTGCCCTCAAGATTGGCACGGTCGAGGCAGTCAAAGTCCTCACTACCGGCAATCTTGCTGAGCACAGCCAGGTTACCACCCATGAGTATGCCCTGGGCTGTACCGGGGATGTTATATTTGTGACCGGGGGCGGTGTGTCCCTTGAGCTTGCCAGTGAGTGCGTCACGCAGCATGAGGTTGAGCTCGCCACTGGCGCCACCTGCATAGAGGGCGCTTGACATGCTCGCGTGAATGCTCATGTTGCCAGCACATATCTGGGCGCTGTGCAAGGCCGAGATGTCGCTGTAGCCCACAATCCACTTGGGATATTTCTTGAGCGTATCGGGGGTGATGCGGGCCAGCAACTGGTGCGAGCCGTAGCCACCACGCGACGCGATGATAGCCTTGACCTCGGGGTCACGCAGGTATTTGAGGAACTCCTCGGTGCGTTTCTCGGGATCGCCAGCATACATATGGAAGCGGTCGAGTGTCATGGGACTCACCTCAACCTTAAATCCCCATTGCTTGAGCACCTGTGCAGCACCATCCACCTTGGCCTTGACGGGAGTACTCGCTGGTGACATAATCACCACCTTATCGCCCTTTTTCAAATATTCAGGAGCCTGAGG
>JAGHTV010000118.1 GCA_018065165.1 Candidatus Sodaliphilus fimicaballi
TGGTACAGTGGCTTTGCGTTTTTTTTAGACAGACGAACAGAAGTTTTACATAATTTAGAACATTAGGTAATATTATTTTCGCCTAGCGGGCGTTATTTTCAAGGACTTCGTCCATAGACATAAGAAAGATATTTTCTTTTTGAAGTATAGAATTGGGGGAATTCGTGATTTCTAAAGCGTCGGGGCACAGTGGCTTTGCGTTTTTTTAGACAGACGAACATAAGTATTAAATTATTAAGAACATAAGGCTGTGCGTGACAGCAAAAGTGGTCACGTGTAGCTCTTTTGTTTCTTTAACCATAAAAAATCTTCTGTTCTTCTGTCTAAAAGAAATAAAATGCGAGAGGAAAAGTTTGCGTTTGCGTTTGTGTTTGCGTAAAAAAACAGTACCTTTGCATTATAAACAAATTTGACATGAAGACATTTAGATATCTCGCAACAATTCTGCTCATTGCGTTAGCAATTGTGCCTGCCGTTGCACAAAAACGCGATGTAAACCTTACCATATCGGTAACAGGTCCTAATGGCACTGCCATAAAGGGAGTTGCCGTGACGCTGAAGCAAACTGACTATGCCGTCTCATATGGCAGCATCACCCTGAACGAGCAAGGCTCGGCCACAGTAAAGGTGTATAAGGGCAACCATTCGCTCGAAGCTCAGGCGCTGGGTTACAGCTCGGTGAAGAAAGAGTTCAACGTCACTGCTGACACTACCGTGAGCGTGACGCTGGGCGAACAGACCGTCACACCCTACTCGCTAGGTGCACAAGTGACCCATAACCCGCTCACAGGTCTCAACGACCTCACATTCACTTGGAATCAGGAGCCTCCCGTCTTTTGGGACGACTTTGAGAGTTACAGTCCATTTGCAGTACAGTTTGGCCAATGGACCGGTATTGACGGCGACCAACTTAACGCCGCAACGCTGGCAGGTACCTACCTCAACGCTGGCGTGCGCGAGTATGCCCAAATCATCAACCCGCTGGAGGTGAAGCCCGCCTGGTGGTATGACTACCCCGTGCTGCGTCCATATAGCGGCAAGCAGTATGTGGGCTTCATACGCACTGCTACCGGTGCGATGAACGACGACTGGCTCATCTCGCCCGTTGTCACCCCCGGCAACCACAATGTATTCTCATTTATGGCCAAGGCAGCCGATGTGTATAAGGAGAAATTCCAGGTCTTTGTCACCGAGGTACTCGACAACCCGCAGAAGAAGGATTTCAAGCAACTCAATGAGGGCAACTACGAGACTGTCGACTACAAGGGCTGGCAACAAAAGAAATATGACCTCACGGCCTATGCAGGCAAGCAAGTGCGTGTGGCAATACGCTACATCAGCGAGGCCGCCAATGGAGGAGCCTTCATGCTTATGGTTGATGATGTGTATGTGGGCCAAGACCTGGGCAACAAAGCTCCGACTCGTGCCAAGAGAGTCAAGCCACTCTCGGCCGAGAATCCCAACGAGTCGTTCCGCGTATTCTTCAACGACACTGAGGTAGGCACTACCGAGGACTATGAGTGGCAATTTGCCGACCTCACCGCTGGCACCTACAAACTGGGCGTGCAGGCAGTGTATCCAGCGTCAGAGACTGCCATAGTCGACACCACAATCACCATAACCAGTGCAACCGTTCGTCTCGAAGCCGCAGTTACCACCAACAACGGACAGAACGTAGACGGCCAGAGTGTGGCACTCACCGACGAGGCCACTGGCGAGCAATATGAGGCACTGATAACCGACGGCAAGGCTGTGTTCCCGTCGTTGCTCAAGGGCAGTTATCTGCTGGGCGTGACAGCGCCAAACTTTGAGGTTTACAGCCAGCAGCTGAACATCGATGCCGACCTCACGGTAAATGTACTCCTCATTGAAAAGATTGTCAAACCCTACAATATAACCACCGATGCTCATGTAACTGGTGCCAACGCCCATCGCGTTGTGGCCAAGTGGAACCAGAACATATCGTTTACCGACGAGTTTGACACCTACGACGACTTTGCAACTGGCACATTTGGCGAGTGGACAACCTACGACCTCGACCAGCATGTGTGCTACCCCATAGGTCTGGGCTCGGCAAGCAACATCGTCACCTTCCCCGGCGCGAGCACTCCCACCAAGCCCTGCGCCGTACCGCCAATGGTTTTCAACCCCTGGTGCACCAAGCCTGCCATGATGCCCGAAGACTAGGCTGTGATGGCACGCTCGGGCGACAAGACGATTGTATCCTTCTCACCACAAAACAATGGTGCCAACAAGTGGCTCATATCGCCCGAACT
>JAGHTV010000084.1 GCA_018065165.1 Candidatus Sodaliphilus fimicaballi
TTTCTTCTCGATGTAAGAGTAGTCGTCACACACGCTATAGGGGCAGCAGTCGTCAACGAGCCACACACCCAGGTAGGCGTGTCCTCGTTGCAGTATGATGCAGGAGTTGATGCCTATATTCTCAAGTACGCTGGCATATAGCAGTGTGAGTTCAACGCAGTTACCCAGCTTTTGTGCAAGCACTTGGTCGGGCAGGGTGATGCGTTGGCCTATCTCCTCATACGACGCTGGCACACCACGGTACACAATGTTCTCGTTGTGCAATGCTCCATACACGGCAGCAACTTGCTTGAGCACCTCGTTGGGGTTGCCCGACTGGTACTCGGTAAATGCCGATGTTCCTGTTATGTCTTTCAGCAACTTGGCTGCCTTCACCACTATGTTGCTGATGGCGGGATGGTTGGGCATTACATATGAAGCGAGGCACTGGGGCAATATGCTAGTTCCCAGCCATTGATCAAATGGCATGATGTCAACATTGTATTCCTTAGAGAAAATCTCGCTCTTTGGCTCCCCCTCGGTAAAGATGTCTTGGTAAACCTTAATGGTAAATGTAGTGACTAGCTTCTCGGTAAGCGAGCCCACCATTTGCGGGTTGGGCAAGATGTCGACCTTGTCCAGTCTCATCGAGTCATAAGCCCGGAGTGCACCTATGGTGGTCGAGAGTGTTGTAATAAAGAATTCGCCTGTACACTCCACAACTAGGTTGTGAAGGGTATCGGTAGAGGTGTTTCTTATTTCGGCCGACTGGCAAACTGCTATCTTGTTGTTGATTAAGGCGTAATTGATAGCAGGGAGGTATTCAATTCTAAAATCAATCATTTTTTATACCGTGTATTGACATAACAGATACAAATATACAGAAATTTCTTCTAAGGCAGTGAAGTTTTGTGTAGTTTCTCTAAAAAAAATTGTATTGCTCGTGAGGAAAGAAAATAAAACGCCCTCTTTTTCATTCTATCATCGTTTTTCGTAAAAAAGTCGTATCTTTGCACTATGACTCGATTTGAACTTAATATTCTAGGATGCGGCTCGGCGACGCCCACAACGCGTCACATGCCATCGTGCCAGGTGCTCAATGTGCGTGACAACCTGTTTATGATTGACTGTGGCGAGGGTGCCCAGTTGGCCATTCGTCGTATGAAACTCAAGTTTTCACGCCTCAATCACATTTTTATCAGTCACTTGCATGGCGACCACTGCTTTGGTCTGCCCGGGTTGCTATCTACGCTTGCCCTGCAAGAAAAGTCAAGTTCGGTAACCGTTCACATCTTTGAGGACGGAGCACGCCTGCTCAAGGATGCAATGGACTTCTTTTGCCGCGATAGTTCTTACGAACTCAAGTTCAACATCATCACCACCAAGAAAGCAGTCATCTATGAGGACGACGCAATCACGGTCACTACCGTGCCGTTGCGACACCGTGTGCCGGCAGTGGGTTTCATCTTCAAGGAAAAACCCAAGTTGCGTCACATCAATGCCGAGGAGTGCAAGTATTATGGCGTACCTCAGTACGCCTTCAACTCGCTGCGACAAGGCGAGGACTTTGTTACGCCTGAAGGCTTGATTATTC
>JAGHTV010000391.1 GCA_018065165.1 Candidatus Sodaliphilus fimicaballi
GCTCAGGAAGGTGCTGATATCGCGTTCACCGACCTCGTACTCAACGATGATATGGCTGCTGGTCTCGAGGCTACACGCAAGGAAATCGAGGCTGTAGGCGTTAAGTGTCTTGCTTATGCAGGTAACGCTGCTGATTTCGCCGAGACTGAGGCTGTTGTTAAGAAGATTCACGAGGACTTTGGTCACATCGACGTTCTCGTTAACAATGCAGGTATCACTAAGGACGGTCTCATGCTGCGCATGAGCGAGGCTCAATGGGATGCAGTTCTCAATGTAAACCTCAAGTCAGCGTTCAACTTTATCCACGCTTGCTCACCCATCATGTTGCGTCAACGCAGCGGTTCAATCATCAACATGTCATCAGTTGTTGGTGTTCACGGTAACGCTGGTCAGTGCAACTACTCAGCTTCTAAGGCTGGTATGATTGGTTTGGCTAAGTCTATCGCTCAGGAGCTCGGTCCCCGTGGCGTTCGCGCTAACGCAGTTGCTCCCGGTTTCATCGAGACTGCTATGACAGCTCAGCTCCCCGAGGAGGTTCGCGCTGACTGGATGAAGAAGATTCCTCTGCGCCGTGGTGGTCAAGTTGAGGACATCGCTAACGTATGTACATTCCTCGCATCTGACATGTCAAGCTATGTAACAGGTCAGGTTATCCAAATCGACGGTGGTATGAACATGTAATAACGCGCACTAGCGTTTGCAACGAAAACGCTAACGCTAACGAAAAATAAAAGAAACGCAGGGCATAAGCCTTGCGTTTTTTTTATTTCATCCTAGATAACCTAGAGATTCTAGAGAAACTAGATATTCTAGAGACTCTAGATTTTATAGGTATTCTAGATTGTCTAGACTAAAGGTCTCGTTGTGAACATCGAGAGTGTCAATCCTCGTCGTCCATGGTAATCTCGGTCTCGCACATCTCGGCATACTCGGCCCAGTCGGGGTCTTCCTCGGCGTGGAACGAGAGCGGTAGCATGGGCAACTCGGCAAGTGCCTCGTTGAGCTTGCGCTGGAAGATGTGCAGGCTGCGAGTATAGAACACCCAGTTGCGCTCGCCTGCACCTGTATAGATGCCAGTAATAACGGCTACGGGATCCTTGCCAAACGAGGCTTCAAACGCGTCGTGAGCCTCTTCCATGAGCTTAGATGTAGCAAAGTCGGGCATGCCATTGGCATCAGGCTCATAGGTCCATGTAACTTCAATACGCACATTATAGTGACCAGTTTCCTTAACCACACTCATACCACGACGGCCTGTAACCATGATGAGCTGACCATTCTCGGCCTCGGCTGGTGCAGTCCACCAGTCATTGGGAATCTTAAGCTTTGCCATATCTTATGCAATAAATGAGTCCTTAAATCCTAAGAAATAGAGCACGCCATCAAGACCTATGGTAGATATGCTCTGGCGAGCATTGGCCTTAACCTTGGGCTTAGCATGGAATGCGATACCCAGACCGGCAGTCTGGAGCATGGGCAGGTCGTTAGCACCATCGCCCACAGCAATGGTCTGTGCGATGTTTACATTCTCGGCTTGAGCCAAGAAACGCAACAGTTCGGCCTTGCGCTTGCCGTCGACAATCTCGCCCACGAAGCGGCCTGTGAGCTTACCATCCTCGCCCACCTCAAGTTCATTGGCATACAC
>JAGHTV010000080.1 GCA_018065165.1 Candidatus Sodaliphilus fimicaballi
TTATAGCACAATCAATGCACAAGCGTTGCTTGCAACACACACCGAGACAGCTAGCAGTGTTATTTCTCCTGCTCTGGAAATGGGTGACTTGGTTGTATCAAGAACCAAGGCCGACTTCCAAAATCATGTTGTAACAAATTCTGTTGCCAGCAAGTTGTGGTACAGTCGCCCCGCAGGCACATTAGGTCAAGCTTTATCTGGATATTTTGAAGTTCAAAATTCAGGTTGGCGTTATATGACATCGCCTGTACTCTACATGCCACCATTTACACCTGTAACATTCTTGAATAGGAGTACCGATAAGGCATCTACCGAGTGGATGTTCTTGCAAACAAAGACATCTGCTATCCCTTATAATAGCTATCAAGTTACTCCCAGTAATGACTTTGTTCTAACTGCAGGTGCAGGAAGAGCTCTATATTATATACCTGCTATTACCAGAGGTGAGGAGCGATTCTTCTTTGGTGATGAGGCTCCTAAGGTATCGACTTACGCCACAGTATTTATGACCGACACATTGTGTGACATGGGCTTTGAGGAAATTGCAGCTGACATTGAAATCCATCAAGGTACTTCACAGTCATATTACGTAGGCCGTGTCACTGACCGCATCGACTTCAATCAGGATGGCAAGAAAGAAACTGTATATATGGACGGTTTCCACATGTTCTACCCTAAACCCGTAGCTCCACTTGCTGTAAATCGCATCGTTATTCCCATTACAAGTTATAGCGGTGAGTTCTTTACAGGATTTGAGGGCGTCACTCTGACTCTCTATAAGGTGAAGACAACTCCCAGTGGCTATCAATCATTTGGTGATGTAATCTATACAACTGAGCTTACCGACGATAACTTTGCACAGGCCCCTGGTGTACTTATTATTGGTCGTCAGGCACACTTGGTTGCCTATCTTACCGATGACGAGAAAGGTTTCCTTACACTTGACGAACCCTTTGCTCTCGAGCTCAAGGGATTCCAGCGTGAGGGTGTTGAGCTGGGAACTCGCCTAGTTCTGCGTATGGCTGCAGCTCAGAATTCACCCGAGGCACTACCTTACCTGTATCGTGACTATGTTAACAAGCAGGGCGAGTATGTAGGCTCAACAACTTATAGTGGAAATAACGGTGGTGTTCCCATTTCATTCTATGGAGCTTATGATGTAATGCTGGTTGACGCAAAGGCTAATGCCATCAATGTAGAATCTAATGGTACTACTTGCACTTCAAATGCTACCGTATATACTACCCGCGACTGGAAACACTATACACTCGATGAACTCCCCGAGTGGGTTAAGAGTGTAAATGCTACTACTGGCGATTATGGTGTCCACACACTGGCTGTTGAGTGCGAGCCCCTGCCCGCTGGTGCAGCAACTCGTAGTTGCACAGTACACCTCAAGAGCTTTGCTGGCAACCTGAGCAACGATGTTATCACAATCACTCAAGAGGGTGGTACTAGCCTTACTGGCGATGTTAATGGCGACGGCACTGTTGACATTGCCGATGTTAACGCTGTTATCGACATTGTACTGGGCTTGCAAGGTTCAACTGCAGCTGCCGATGTAAATGGCGACGGCACTGTTGATGTTGCCGACATTAACCAGATTATCAATATAATTCTGGGTCTCTAATCCAGAGTTGCAATCAATTGACCATAACACAAGGTTTTGACCGTCATGGTTGGACTTGTGTTATGGTTTCAATATTTCTATCGTCATCCCCAATATTTAGGACGCTATTAATAAATGTATATATAATGAAAATAGTTTTACCCATAACATTGTTTTTAGCATGTGCCACATTTGGTAGCACAAGTGCTCAGGCACAATTGCTTGCTGCTGGTCAAGCTGGTGAACAACTGGCAGCTGAGTCGCAATACAAGGAAATTAAAGGCTTCACTAAGGATGATTTCTACAGCCCAGTTATAGTAAACTCAGTATCTGACGGCTTGTGGTATAAGCGTCCCGCAGGACTTATGTCTTTAAGCTTTTATGGTTATTTCACTGTAGCTAACTCTGGTTATATGTCAGAGTTTGCACCCGTGCTCACTATGCCGGCATTCACTCCTGTTACATTCTTGAATCAAAGTACCGATAAGGCTGCAACATCGTGGTCATTTTTGCCTTGTACCGATCCCAAGACGATTGCATATAAGGATTCTCAAGAAGCTGATGGCAATCTTACTGTTACTGCCGGAGGACCTGGAGCTTTCTACAAGGTTCCCCTGCTCAAGAGTGGAACTAAGCAGTACTACTGGTGCGACAAAGGTCCTGTTGTTGACAAATATCCCCCCTACACTCAGGTCGATACCCTGATTAATATGGGTTATGAGGCTAATCATGTCAACTATACAATGTATCAGGGCACATCCCAGGGATACTATATAGGCACGTCTACTCAACGCTATGACTTTAATCAGGATGGCAAGGCCGAGACTGTGTATATGGAAGGTTTCCACATGTACATGCCCAAGCCCATTGCACCCATTGCCATCAATCACCTAGTAATTCCTGTTACAAGCTATTCAGGCGATTTCTTCACTGGTTTTGAAGGGTTGACATTAAATATTTACAAGGTCAAGAGAACTTCTACAGGTGCTAGGACATTTGGCGATCTTATTTTCACTGCCGAGCTTACCGACGATAATTTCACACAGCGTCCTGGCGATCTCGTAATTGGCCGTCAAGCCCACATGATTTGCTATCTTACCGATGATGAGGAAAACGGTTTCTTTACATTCGACGATGAATTTGCAATCGAGGTTAGAGGTTTCCATCGTGAAGGCGTAGATTTGGGTCCTCGCACAGTTATCCGTATGGATGCTGCCAAGAAGTCACCCGATGTGTACCCCCTTGTATATCGTGACTTTATTAATAAGGATGGAACATACGCTGGCTCATGGGTATATGCCGACAACGATATGGGTGTGCCCATCTCGTTCTATGGTTGCTACGATGTAATGATGGTCGATGCTGAGGCCAATGCCATCAAGGTTGCTGCCGATGGTGCACAATGTACAGCCAAGGCTACTGTCTATACCCAACGTGGCTGGTACAAGAAGGGTGGCGTAAACTATACTCTCGATGCACTTCCCGAGTGGGTTAAGAGCGTTAAGGCTACTAAGGTCGAGAGTGGCGTTCATCAACTCACTGTTGTGTGCGATCCTCTGCCCGCTGGAGTTGATGGCCGCAGCTGCACTGTACACATCAAGAGCTTTGCCGGTAACCTTAGCGACGATGTTATCACTATCACTCAAGGTAATGGCGGTGCAGGTGTCAAGGGCGACATCAATGGCGACGGTGTGGTTGATATTGCCGATGTAAACACTGCTATTGACATTGTCCTGGGTTTGACAGGTTCAGTTCCCGCTGCCGATGTTAATGGCGATGGCGTGGTAGATGTTGCCGACATCAACCTGATTATCGACTCAATTCTGGGTTTATAATACTGGAATGTTAACATAAAGACTATGGGGCTGAAAGTCCGCATTTTAGACATTTTTGGGGACAACTCATATATTATTCCCTAAAATTTTCAATACCTAATTTATTATGAATAAATTCTTACTTTTATTAGTAGTTTTGATAGGTGCGACTTATTATGGCAATGCACAGGCTCAACCGATGCTCGAGATGCGCACCGAGACTGCAAGTAGTGTTATTGCCGCTCCTACTATGTCGCAGGGTGACTTGGTTACTTCAACAACCAAGGTTGACTTCTTGAATCCCGTAACAACCAATTCGGTTGCCAACAAGTTGTGGTGCAGCCGTCCCGTTGGCGTATTAGGTCCTGCTTTGTCTGAGTATTTCAACATTCAAAATTCAGGTTGGCGTTATCCTGCTGTGCCTGTACTGTTTATGCCACCTTTTACACCCGTTACATTGTTGAATAAAAGTGACGATAAGGCATCTACCGAGTGGTCGTTCAGGTCACATAAGTCAGGTTCCATTCCTTTTAGCAGCTACGAAGTTACTGCTAGCAATGACCTAACTATAACCACTGGTGCAGGAAGGAAAATGTATTACATCCCAGTTCTCAGTAGAGGTGAAGAAGAATTCTTCTTTAATGACCAGGCTCCTGCGGTCGCTAAGTATCCGCCATACTTTATGACCGATACCTTATATGATATGGGGTTCGAGGAAATTGCTCAAGATATTCCTATAGTGTCGGGGGCTTCTGGAACTACCTATTTTGTAGGCCGTCAAACTGAGCGTATCGACTTCAACCAGGATGGTAAAAACGAGACCGTCTATATGGATGGTTTTCACATGTACTATCCCAAGCCCATAGTTCCTCTTGCAGTAAATCGCATTGATATTCCCGTAGTAAGTTATAGCGGTGAGTTCTTCTCGGGCTTTGAAGGCCTCACATTTACTATCTATAAGGTTAAAGTCTCTCCTGCTGGTTCTAAATCATATGGTGATGTAATCTTCACTGCCGAGGTTAACGACGACAACTTTGCCCAGGCTCCTGGTGCACTTATTATTGGTCGTCAGGCCCACTTGGTTATTTACCTAACCGATGATGAGAAAAATGGTTTCCTTACACTAAACGAACCCTTTGCTGTCGAGGTAAAAGGATTCCAGCGAGAGGGTGTCGAGTTGGGTACTCGCTTTATTCCTCGTTTGCCCGAAGCTCAGATGACCCCCGAAGCCGTTCCTTACCTGTATCGCGATTATGTAAACAAGCAGGGTGAGTATGTGGGTTCGGCAGCTTATAGTGGAAACGATGGTGGCGTGCCCATTTCATTCTATGGTTGCTACGATGTCTTGAAGGTTGATGCCGAGAAAAACGCCATCAATGTAGAGTCTAATGGTTCTACCTGTACATCAGAGGCTATCGTTTACACTACCCGCACCTGGGATCACTATGCACTCGATGTGCTCCCCGAGTGGGTAAAGGCAGTAAAGGCTACCACTGGCAATTTTGGTGTTCACACACTGACTGTTGATTGCGAGCCACTGCCCGCTGGCGCTCAAACTCGCAGTTGCACTGTCCACATCAAGAGCTTTGCCGGCAACCTTAGCGACGATGTGGTTACAATCACTCAAGTGGGTGGAGGTGCTGGCCTTACTGGCGATGTAAATGGCGACGGTGTGGTCGACATTGCCGATGTTAATGCTGTTATTGACATTGTACTAGGTTTGCAGGGTTCAACTGCGGCTGCCGATGTCAATGGCGACGGTGCGGTTGATGTGGCCGACATTAACCTTATTATTAATAAAATTCTTGGTATTTGATTCGCCATTTATAGAGATTAGTAGCTGATTTTCTAGATAATGACGGGTAAACCTAAAAAAATGCTACAAATTATTACATTTTTTCTTGATAATATTATGATATGTCAAAATAATATGGTAATTTTGTGGTGTCAAAAGCAACAATACAACATTTGAAATATAATTTTAATTAATTCAACATAACGCTTATGAAAAGAAAACTACTTCTTGTGCTTGCAGCACTTGCAATGATGAGCGCATCAGCTGCTGACGAGGCCAATGCGGTTTTAGTACACCTCAAGAGTGGTGATGCGGTTGCCTATTTGTTCTCAGCTCAACCTAAAGTAACCTATGAGGGAACTCAAATGGTTATCGAGGGCGAAGACATTGATGTTGTGTATGACTTGACCGAGGTTGAGAAAATGGATTTCGGTGTTTATGAAGAGCCCACAGGTGTTACCGAGGCTGAGGTTAAAGACACTAAGGTTAGTGTGATTTGCTCAGGTGAGTCAGTAACAGTTAATGGCATTGAAGCTGGTTCTGCAGTTTGTGTTTACAACCTGGCAGGTCAATTGGTTTCAAAGGCTCAAGCTTCAGGTGATGGTTCTGCATCACTCAATGTTCCTAGTGGAGGTTCTCTCTACATCGTGAAGACAAATACAGTTTCATTTAAAATCGTAAAAAAATAATTTAAGATATGAAGACTAAATCATTACTCGCAGCAATGTTGCTCACAGTTTGTGGTACTGCTTATGCACAAACAACAATGAAGATCACTTTTAAGAACGCCGAGCAAGAGGTTGTTACTTATAATGTAGAGGATATCCAAGATGTTACTTGGGAAGTAACTCAAGCAACTGACGAGCGCGCAGTTGACCTGGGTCTGCCTTCTGGTACATTGTGGGCTAACCAGAATGTTGGTTATACAACTGAGAATCCTTATGGTAACTATTACGCTTGGGGTGAAGTAAAACCCAACAAGACTAGCTACACTTGGGGTAACTACACTTTGAGTGATGGTAGCTACAACACTATCACTAAGTATGTAACCGACGATGCTTATGGTGAGGAAGTTGACAACTATACAGCTCTCTTGCCCGAGGATGATGCCGCTGTTAAAGATCCTGAATGGGGTGCACATTGGCGTATTCCTACTGCTGAGCAATTCCAAGAGCTCATTGACAACTGCACATGGGCTTATGAGACTGATGCTGCTAAGGTTAAGTGGGTTGTATTAACTAGCAAGAACAACGGTGCTCAAATCAAGTTCCCAGGTTCTGGTTACTTCGATGGCGCAAAGGTTCAACAAAAGGGTATGACTGCTTTCATTTGGCTGCAAGAACTTAATGTAGATTACAACAGCCAAGCTTATGAGGGAGTATTTGCTACAAGTTCTGTCTTTGCTTCAAGCTCATTCAAGGTTTATCCCAGCGGCCAACGCTACTTCGGCCAAGCTATCCGTCCCGTTTTCGTTCCCTAATAAGAATAAAGCGTAAATGACATATAAATGATTAGGGCTGGCAGCAATGCCAGCCCTTGTTTTTCTCTATTATTGCTGTCCGGTAAAAGTTGCGACATTAGCTAGGGTTTTATTGTTGTATAGAAAAAATTAGTGTCCAGTAAAAAAAGAAAATATTTTTATTATGTTTTTATTGCTTCGCGTAGAAAATGGCTTGCTTCGCAAGCAAAGTGGAATTACCTTACAGATAAAGTATTATTATTTTGTGGACGGAGTCCACCATTTTCTTGGCGCCAGCCATAAACCCAAAAGAAATTATTTTCTTTTTTCCTCCACCACCAAGCCCCCTTTCTGTCAATGGACTATATATGATGGTGTTTGAGGATGTTGCGGCTAAAACTCGCAGGGTGATGTGATGGTGATTTCTTTGCTGGTTGCAGGATGTGTAAATGTTATGCTGTATGCGTGCAGCATGAGGCGTTTGTCGGCTTTGCCATATAGCATGTCGC
>JAGHTV010000483.1 GCA_018065165.1 Candidatus Sodaliphilus fimicaballi
TCTTCATACTTGCCAAACTTCTTGCCATTCTTGGTAGTGCTGTAGATAAGCAGTGTACCTATGATATCGTCGTTTTGAGTTGTACCAGCGTCGGTGTGGAGGCAGAACGACAAGTCAACGGGCACGTTCAAGCCCTTAGCGTTGGGCAGCACCTTGCTACCGCCAGCTAGGTAGTTAACCCACTCGCCGCGGTTCTTGTAGTCGTCGGTATAGTCGTTGATGCCATTGCTGGGAGAGTAAACCTCCTTGGGGAAGCCTGACCACTGCAGGTTGTAGCGTGCACCCAGGTGGAACAAGGGGTGGTCGCCGCTGTTCACATACTTGTAGTCAACGCCTTCCTTACCCAGATATTTCTCGTTGCCTTGCGAAGCAGCCAGAGCCTTGTTCTCGTCGGTGGGCAGAGCAACACGACGCTCTACCATACCCTTACCGCCACCCACCTTGATAGCGTCGGCAGTTACCACGCCATCCTTGTGGCTACTTGCGTTGTTCAGTACAACTACGTCCTTGTTGAGGCCCTTGTCGAGTGTGACGGTTGTGAGGTAAACCCATACGCCGCCGGCCATTGTCTGGTCAACGAGGTATTGCTTAGCGCCTTCCTTGCCGTTTACTGTGTAGTGAGCATCCTTGACGCTATTGGGCAGTGACTTGTAACTGATGTACAGAGCATACTCGCCAGCCTCGGGCATGTCAACATCCCAGTGAGCGGTAGCCAGTTTCTTCTTGTCCTTGGCAACTGCAACCTGGCGGTAAGTACCCTCGGCAAAGGGATTCTCAAAGTCGTGGTACTGTGCGCGAGCAAATGCAAAACCAGCCTCGGCACCATTCTCCCACTTCTTGTCGCCCTCAACCTCGCGGTAAGCAGTCTGAGCCTCGCCACCATCGTTGTCGACTACGGCACACACGTTGTGAGTGTCGCGCTCGCGAGCATCCCACACATAGCAACCAGCGTTCTCGAGCATGGGCATCAAGAAGGGAAGCACATAGCTGTGGGTGTACATGTCCTCAACAGTCTGGAACATGCGGGCACGTTGCCACTCCCAGCG
>JAGHTV010000029.1 GCA_018065165.1 Candidatus Sodaliphilus fimicaballi
TCGTAGCAGATAGCAGGGCACCACGAGATGGTAGATTTATTGAAAGGATTGGTTCTTATAACCCTAACACTAATCCTGCTACAATAAGTTTAAATTTCGAACGCGCTCTCTATTGGGTTAATGTAGGTGCTATTCCTACTGACACAGTTCGTAACATTCTTTCTCGCGAAGGCGTTATGCTCATGAAGCATCTCCAGGGCGGTGTAAAGAAGGGTGCATTTGATCAAGCTGAGGCTGAAAAGCGTTTCAATGCATGGAAGGCTGAGAAGGCTGCTAAGCTCGAAGGTGTAAAGAACGCAGAGCGTGAGGCTAAGAAGGCTAACGCAAAGCAAGCTCTCGAAGAGGAAGTTAAGAAGAACGAGGCTAAGGCTGAGGCTGTTGCTAAGAAGAAAGCTGAAATCGCTGCAGCTAAGGCTGCTGCTGAGGCTGAGGCTGCTGCTGAAGCAGCAGAGGCAACTGAAGCTCCCGCTGAAGAGGCTGCTGAGTAATCGTAAAAACGATTTTACAAGACAAAGGACATCGGTTCCCCATCTCGGGAATCGATGTTTTTTTAATTGGCTTGGTGTGGTAAAGAAGAAAATTTGTGAAAATTCAAAGTGCTTCAGCCAGACACTCGGCACAGCGTTCGCCATCTATTGCACTTGACACAATGCCTCCTGCATAGCCCGCCCCCTCACCACAGGGATAAAGTCCCTTAACTGTGATGTGATGTAGTGTTTCGTTATCGCGTGGTATACGCACGGGAGATGATGTGCGAGTCTCAACGCCAATGACAATTGCTTCGTTTGTCATGAATCCACGGGCAAAGCGGCCAAATACCTTAAAACCTTCTCTCAGTCGGTTGCCAATAAATGGAGGCAACCACTGGTCAAGACGTGACGGCTGCAATCCGGCAGGGAACGATGATGGAGGGATAAGTTTTGATGGTTTGCCTTCAACAAAATCTTTCATGCGTTGAGCTCCGGCAACCTGGCTTTCGCCAGCTTGATGGAATGCTTCTCGTTCCAAGTCTTCCTGGAATCTCATCATCTTCAAGTCTCCCATTGTTTGGTATTTAGCTGGTATATCTTCAGGTCTTACTTCAACTACCATACCAGAGTTTGACCAGTGTGTATTACGCAAGCTGGGTGACATGCCGTTGACTACTAGTTGGCCTGGCGCACTTGCTGCAGGTACAACTACTCCACCGGGACACATGCAGAAAGAATATACGCCTCGCCCGTTAATCTGAGTTACAAAACTATACTCGGCTGCTGGCAGATATTGACCACGACCGTTGGGATTGTGATACTGGATCTGATCAATTACATGCTGAGGGTGCTCGAGCCTTACCCCAACTGCGATACCTTTAGGTTCAAGAGGTACTTGTTGCTCATGAAGCATGCTGTAGACATCGCGGGCCGAGTGACCTGTAGCAAGGATTACATGTCCTGGATATGTGTCGCCACTTGCTGTAGTGACTCCAATAACTTCGTTATCCTTAATGTTCAATTGGGTGACTCGGGTAAGGAAATGAACTTCGCCACCACATGCAATGATAGTGTTGCGCATATTCTCTATTATATTGGGTAACTT
>JAGHTV010000068.1 GCA_018065165.1 Candidatus Sodaliphilus fimicaballi
GTCGTCATACTCGTCGCCCTCAAGCCTAACGCTAATCTCATAGGTGGTGTCAACCTCGTGCTCCATATCGTCAAGGCAGCGGTCGCACGGTATCACCAATGTACCCTTACATTCAATCGCTAGCTCAAAGTAGTCTTCGCGTGGATGCGTGACATTCATTGTCACATCTACACTGGCGTGACGAACTTCGGTTTGCTCTATGTCGTTGAAAAAGCGGGCATCTAGATGGTATGTAAATACCTGATTTCCAAATGCCATACTTCCCAATTTCAAGTTAAATGAAGCCATTTTTCTCTTGAAATTTGCGTTAAATCGGTGCAAAGGTATAAACATTCTCGCTAATAATCAACGATTTCGCATCATTTTTTCAAAAAAAAGCACCTTTTTTTCAACTCGACCTCACAGGCCAACCCCTAAATTTTAAGAATTTTTGTCTCTTTTTTTCAAAAAAATGAAGGTTAATTCTTGTCGTGTGGTGTTTATTTTGTAACTTTGCACCGCTTTTGATACAAGCAACCAAGTAAGACTCGGGGTGTAGCACAGTTGGTTAGCGCGCCACGTTCGGGACGTGGAGGTCGGAAGTTCGAGTCCTCTCACCCCGACCCTTATTAATAAGGTGATTCATCGCACATGCGTAGAATCACCTTGTTTTTTTACCCCCCAGTGCCTCCCTCGCGGATCTCACAGATCTTTTTTTCTAAACTACGGATTTTCTGATTATCTGGATTGCACATGCACAATCTGTTTAATCTTGCTTAAATTCCCCTTCTGCGTAATCTGTGGTTGAATTTAGACAGAAGAACATAAGAATTAATAAATTAAGAACAGAATATAAATCGGAGTAATCGGTGAAATCTGTTGTTTAATAAAATAAATTCTTTTCAGTTTTTCTTGATAGCGTCCTTGTGCCCGACGGTTTCGCCGTCGGGGGGAGTGTCGTCTTCTCCGTGCCCCTCTGCGAGATGAGCGAGATTGCAACGCTATCACGAAGCCTTTTGTCCTTATGTTCTTCTGTCTAAAATATATCTGCGAGATCTGCGAGATTTGCGCGAGGCTAAGCACAAACGTGGGTTTACGCGCGCGAGAAATAGTAACAATGGTTCAAAAAATGACGCATTTGCCCCATCGTGCTATTGCATAATTTTTTTTTTATAACTTTGTGTTGAAAAATATGCATTGAAATGAAGTACAAGAGATTTGTCATGGCTCTGGCTGGTGCCGCTTGCACGCTCAACTCGTGGGCAGGATTGCAGATTACCGAGATTATGCAGGCCAACATCAGCTCTTACTATGTTGACAACGAGTTCCCCGATTCGTGGGTCGAATTATATAACAACGGCGATACAAACTTCCGCATGGCTGGCTATCGCCTGGGTGAGACTGCCAACTTTGACGAGGCAACGCTCATAGGCGGCGGTGCCATTGCTCGCGGCGGACAGTACGTTGTCATCTACTGCGACAAGACTGGTCCTGCTGGTAACCACATCAACATGCGTCTCGACTCGGGCAAGGGTGAGCTTTACCTGTTCAACCCCAGCGGCGAGATCATCGACCATGTGGCCTACAAGAAGATGCTCGGCCCCAATGTGAGCTACGGTCGTGTAGCTGTGGATAGCGATACTTGGGGATTCATGAAGACATCGACTCCTGGCAAGGAGAACAACCCTGAGCTCATCACTCAGACGCTCCCCTACCCCATCTTCAGTGCCGAGGGTTATGTTCACGTGGGCTCGGCTTCGTCGAAGTATGTCACCCTGTCGATGCCCACCGATGTTGAGTTGCCTGCCGACACTCGTCTCTACTATACTATCGACGGTAGCGAGCCTACAACGGCGTCGCTCAGCACGACATCGTCTTACCGCATGCGTCTCACCGGCACCACAGTGGTGCGTGCCCGCCTCATCTCGGCTCAGGCTGCATCGCCCATGACGGTGACTCACTCTTACATCTTCCACCCCCGCAGCATGTCGATGCCCGTGATATCTATCAACACCGACGAGCACTACTTTACCGACTGGGAGATGGGAATCTTTGCTGGCGAGAACTACAAGGCCGACTGGCGTCGCCCCATCAACATTGAGTACTTTGTTGCTAAGGACGAGGCTGCCGTCATCAACCAGATGGGCGAGTGCCGTGTGCATGGTGCCTACACTCGCGTCAATCCGCAGAAGTCGCTTGCTGTATATACCCAGAAGCGTTTTGGCAACAAGCGTTTTGAATACCCCTTCTGGAGCGAGGCTAAGCCCCAGGTCGAGAAGGTGAAGTCGTTTGTACTGCGCAACGGCGGTAACTGCTTTGGCGGCAACCGCATTGCCGATCAGGTGGGACAGACCCTCTTTGGTCGCAACGTGCCCAACCTGGACTACATGGAGAACACAGAGGTAATTGCCTACATCAACGGCAGATATGCAGGTATCTATGACCTGCGTGAGCGTAGCAACGAGGACAACATCGAGTCTAACTATGATGGCCTTGAGGATATCGACATGGTAGAGAACTACAAGGAGATAAAGGAGGGTTCAATGCAATGCTTCGACGAGTTTGTGAACCTGTACAATAGCAAGCCCACGCTCGAGCAGATGGATTCTGTCGTCGACTTTGACAACTTTGCCAAGACCGTAATTGCTCAGGCCTATGTAACCAATACCGACTGGCCCGGCAACAACATGGTGATGTGGCGTCCTCATGCCGAGGGCGGCAAGTGGCGCATGGTAATGAAGGATATGGACTTCTATGCAAGTAATGGTTCGAACTCAACATTCTTCAACCACCTGCTGCGTGCCGGTGGTCACGAAGATGACACTGGCGAGGGCAACGCTCCCCACAGCGTAAAGGTGTTCCAGGTGCTGTGGTCGTTCCCTGAGTTCCGCGACCTCATCATCGACTACTATACAGTAAACTTGGGCGACTTCTTGCGCAAGAACCTTGTGCGTGAGCACATCGAGAAGATGCGCGATGTTCTTGCCTCCGACAATGAGTACTACTACCACCTGCAGACCTATGGCAAGCCCCTGGGTTACAACAGTTGGCTTGGTCAGGTCGAGAACCTCATCAAGTGGAGCGAGAGCCGCACCGATAACCTCTTCAACTATATTATCAAGGACTACTTCAGCCTGGGCGACCAGGTGCCAGTATCGGTAGTTACCAACGATTCGCATGTTACCTTTAACGGTGCACTCCTTACTCAGCCCGAGTTCATAGGCCATTACTACGCCGACCGCACAATGCGCCTGTCGACCGACAACGAGCACGACAACTGGCGTGTGCAGGTGACTTATGGCAACGGCACTACACGCACCTACAACTACACATCGAGCAAGTTTGAGCTCAAGGTGACCTCGTCAATGACGTCAATCGAGTGTGAGGTTGTTCACACCAGTGGCGTTACCGATGTATATGAGTCGGCAGAACGCGACATCTCCATCACCTGTGCAGGTGGTAATGTGTGCGTCGAGAGTGTGTCACTGCTGGGTACTGTCACTGTTGCCGACATGCTGGGCCGCACAGTGGCAAGCGTCGATGCCACAGGATTTATAAGCGAGTTGCAACTGCCCGAGCGAGGCCTGTATGTAGTCACCGCCACCAACCAGAGCGGCACCACCTACTCAAAGAAAGTAGCATACTAAGCATAAACTGACAGAAATTATCCTCCCGACGGCAAAACCGTCGGGCACAAGGACGCTATGCGAAAAAAACTGAAAAGAATTTATTTTATTAAACAACAGATTTCAC
>JAGHTV010000326.1 GCA_018065165.1 Candidatus Sodaliphilus fimicaballi
TTACCGGATGGGTAGCAGCCATCATGCTCTCGGCCTTGACATACAGGTTGCGCAGAGCTTTGGCGGCTATGACAAACTTCTCGTTTTCATAGTCTTCGCGCACAAATGCTTCGACTACTCTTATGGCGGTAATGTTTTCCTGCACGCTGGCATTTAGGGTGTCATATTGCTTAAACACCTTTGTAAACACGCCCGATACGGTCTTGATGATTACTGTAAGAATAACGGCAAGTATCAAGGCTGCCAGAATGAAGATGTAGCTCATTTTCCCACTTATCACAAAGCACATTGCAATACTGAATACCATATTGAATGGTGCACGCACCGATATGCGCATGAGCATCTGGAACGCATTTTGCACATTGCTCACATCGGTGGTCATGCGGGTGATGAGGCCTCCTGTGCTGTACTTGTCGATGTCGCTGAAGGCAAATCGTTGTATGTTGCGGTACATGGCATTGCGCACATTGCAAGCAAACCCCGACGACGCATAGGCAGCAAATCGTCCAGCCATTATGCCGCAAGCCATGCTCAGGAACGCCATTACAAGCATGATGGTGCCATAGAGATACACGTTTTGCATGTCGCCGACCGTAATGCCTTTGTCTATGAGAGAGGCTGTTACATAGGGGATGAGCACATCAAGCACCACCTCGAGCATAATGAAGGTGGGAGCTATGAGTGCTGCTGCCTTATAGCGGCCAATTTGGTTGTAAAGTGTCTTAATCATAACATTAAACTGCCTAAATAACAGATTTTAATGCAAATTTACGATTTATTTTATTACCTTTGCCTCACAACATCAAAAAAAGAACGAAATGAAAAAGAATATATTGCTGGCTCTGGTTTGTCATCTAGTGGCAATTTGCGTGATGGCACAGCATGTCGATACCAGCATAAAGATAATGGACTCTAATGTACGCTCTCTCAAGGTGGCACCATTGACCAATGCCTACCTGCCACCTGTTATCGTGATGGGGAGCGGTAACAAGATTGTTGTCAATTTTGACATTCTTGATAGCGATGTACATTACCTCAGGTATAGCGTAGTACACTGCAACGCCAACTGGCAACCATCGCAGTTGCTCGAGAGCGAGTATGTCGACGGGTTCAACTATGGCGACATCGAGGAGCACGACTTCAGCGAGGCAACCTATGTCAACTATGTTCACTATAGTTTTGCCTTGCCCAACGATGACTTCGTGATTACCAAGAGTGGTAACTACTTGCTCAAGGTCTATGAGCAGGACGACCCCGATAAGGTGCTGTTCCAAACTCGTTTCTCGGTGTGTGAAAACGTGGTTGATGTGATGGCTTCAGTAACTGCTCAAACCGATGTTGACTTTAACAATGAGCACCAGCAAGTGGCTGTGGTATTGGGGTATAAGCAAGGAGTAATCAATGATCCCTACAGCGAACTTATGCTTGTGGTTAACCAGAACACTCGCACTGACCTAGAGCGTGTCGTTACCAAACCCATGATGGTGGAGATGGGCAAGGTGACCTATGACCATATCCCACAACTCATATTTCCTGCAGGCAACGAGTACCGCCGCATGGAGACTGTCAATGTGCATTCAATCAATATGGGCATTGCGAGTATCAAGTACTTTGAACCCTATAACCACGCCACTGTTTATACCGATGAACCTCGCGTAGAGAATCAGTACTTGTATGACCAGACTCAGTTTGGCCACTTCACGATACGCAACAGCGAGACCGACTATAGCGCTACCGAGGCCGACTACCTGGTAACCCACTTCTCGCTCGACACTGGTGGCCCGCTCACTGGTGGCAAGTTGTACCTGGATGGAGAGTTCACCATTGGCCTTCCCGAGAGCGCACGATTGATGAAATATGATGCTTCGTCAGGATGTTACATTAACGACATCTTGCTCAAGCAGGGTGCTTACAACTATCAGTACCTTTGGGTTCCCGATGGCACTAGGGTGGGGATGACCTCAAAGATCGAGGGCGACAAGTTCCAGACCATTAACCGCTA
>JAGHTV010000247.1 GCA_018065165.1 Candidatus Sodaliphilus fimicaballi
CACCTCGGCACTTTTGCCCGATGACATGAGACGACCGTTCATCTGCTTGATGTCGATGATGGAGTTGCTGAACTGTGTGCGGAACTTTGCCGACTGAATCTTACCCAATGATGAGAAATAACGTACAGGAACCTCGGCACGCAAGTACAGGTGCTGGTTCTTGGTAATGGTCATCAATGGAGTTCCTATCTCAACGAATTCGCCATCCTTGACCATGCACTGCGACACATATCCACCCACGCTAGCCTTAACGGTGACACCACGGGCAGTGGTGTTGCTGCTCAATGCCTCATAGGCTACACGAGCAGTCTCATAGTCGGCCTTGATGCTGCTGAACTCACGGTCGGTTATCAGGTGTTCGTCGAGCAGTGGCTTAGCCTTATCATAGTCGCGCTTAGCAGCCAGATAGGCAATGCGAGCACGCTTGGCTTGGTCACCGTCTTGCAACTTGTCGCTGGCCACATAGAACAGTGTAGTACCGCGGCCAATGGGCATACCCTCGCTTATGTGCTGAGCATGGGTTACGATACCTGTGGTAGTGGCAACGATAGTGGTCTCGTCGCACGACGCAGCGGTAATCTTGCCGCTTGCTTGAATCACATCATTGAAGTTGCCACGACGCACCGTTGCTGTCTCAACGCCTGCAGCCTTAGCCTTCTCAGGCTCCATAATGATGGTGCCGGGAGCATGCTCGTGTTCATGTTCGTGCTCGTGTTCATGCTCATCATCCTCGTGAATACCCTCGGCATGTTCATGCTCATGCTCGTGTTCGTGTTCGTCGTGGTGATGGCCACATCCCGTAAGGGGCATTACAGCCATTGCCATAGCGGCACTGAACAAAAAGGAAATTACGCTCTTTTTCATGACAGAACTTCAAAGTCGGGTTCAACCTTCTTAGCAACTTTCACGATTTGAGCCAGTACAGCCTCCTCGTCGACTCCCTCGGCATACTCAACCTTCATCTTTTGAGTCATAAACGAGATGGTAGCGTTAACTACACCTTCTACCTTTTTTACTTCGCCCTCAACGAGGTTAGCGCAGTTGGCGCAATCTACCTCAATCTTATAATTCTTCTTCATTGCGATACATTTTTTTCTAATTTACGATGCAAAGTTACATCAATAGTTTTGCAACTGGGTTGCAAAAGTGAGGCCCCACAGCATTTTCTTGCTATGAGGCCTTGATTATCAATTATCCCAGAATTCTGGGATTATACATTGTGCTGCAATATGCGTGAGTGTGGTGGCACATCGTGGGTGAGCCAGATGTTACCACCCACCACGGTGTCGTGTCCTATGGTGATGCGACCCAGCACCGATGTGTTAGAGTAGATGGTGACATTGTCCTCGATGATGGGATGGCGGGGCTCGTCAATGGGCTTGCCGTCGTTGTCGTGGATAATATTCTTGGCGCCAAGCGTAACGCCCTGGTATATGACAACATTGCTGCCGATAATGCTGGTTGCACCTATCACCACGCCTGTGCCGTGGTCGATGCAGAAGTGGTCGCCTATGGTGGCAGCAGGATGGATGTCAACACCCGTAGCACTGTGTGCCATCTCGGTGAGCATGCGAGGCAACAGAGGCACTCCCGTGAGC
>JAGHTV010000216.1 GCA_018065165.1 Candidatus Sodaliphilus fimicaballi
GCTCACGAGGCAGTACGCCCCACCGGCCTGTGCCGAACTTATCCCAACCTCATAGGTAACGAGAGTGCTCGCGGTACCGAGTATCAGGCATTTGGCGGTACACAGCCCGGCCACACAGCCATCCTGCCCTTCACACGCCTGCAAGGTGGTCCCATGGACTACACTCCCGGTATCTTTGAGATGGACCTGAGCTATGCAGGCAACCCCTCAAAGGTTCTCTCAACCATTGGCGGACAGCTCGCCCTCTACGTGACCATGTACAGCCCGCTGCAGATGGCTGCCGACCTTCCCGAGAACTACGAGAAGCACCTCGATGCATTCCAGTTCATCAAGGACGTAGCCGTTGACTGGGACAAGTCGGTTTATCTCGAGGCCGAGCCCATGGAGTACATCACCATCGCCCGCAAGGCTAAGGGTACCAACGACTGGTTCATGGGTAGCGTAGCTGGCAAGACAGCTCACGACTCACAATTGAAGCTCGACTTCCTGGACGAGGGCGTTAAGTATGAGGCAATCATCTATGCCGACGCCAAGGATGCCGACTATCTCAAGAATCCCAAGGCTTACACCATCACCAAGAAGACCGTGACCAGCAAGACCGTTCTCAAGCTGCGTTCGGTAGCTGGTGGCGGTTGGGCTATCTCACTGCGTCCCATCAATAAGTAATTGACACTGATAACAGGTCGGTGCATTGGTCAATGTGTGATAAATGCACCGACTCTTTTAGTTATATCAAATGCATATCTAATCACTTTTTTTAAATAACATCTTTATGAAGAAATTTTACACACTTCTCGCAGTATCTGCAATTGCAGCAACTGCATTTGCCGACGAGTTTATTTCTCCCGGCAATGGCACAACTTACACACTGGAAGATCTGTCAAAGATCGCCGACTGCCAGATTTCAAAGGTTAATGGTGCATGGCAACTCGACACTGCCTTCACTATCAGCGCTGGCGACGTACTGAAAATCCAGAACAACGAGGTTGTTAAGTTCAACGACAAGATTCAGGTAAACGTAGCTGGTAAGCTCGATTGTACTCCCGCCGACACTGCTCTTATCACTGGTGTTGAAGGTACAACTCCTAAGGGTTTCCGCATGTATGCCGACGACGCCAATGCAGTGCTCAAGAACACCCGCATGGAACTGGTAGGCATCACATTCGGTTCAAAGAACGGCGCTATCGTTGCTGAGAACTGCACATTTGCCGACTACAACACATCTAACGCAAGTGGTGCTTGCCTCAACTTCAGTGCTTCAAGCACAGGCAAGAACGTGATTGACGGTTGTACATTCATCAATGGTGGTACTGCTGCCATTGGCAACGGCGCCAACACTCCCATTGGTATCGTTATCAAGAACAGCACATTCATCGCTAACAACACCAAGAACTCTAACCGCCCCCAAATCAACCTCACAAGCTACGGCACTGAGGATGTTGAGATTCTCAACAACGTAATCCTTGGCGGTCACTTCACCAAGGTTGGTGGTATCGCTGTCAGCAACATGATGGGTTACGCTTACTCTAACAAGGTTACCGTTAAGGGCAACATCGTTAAGGAAAACCGCTACGGTATCACAATGACAGGTCCGGTTAACATGGTTATCGAGGACAACCAGATCGTTGACAACATCTACGAGACCAACGCCATGAACGGTGGTAGCGGCCTCAGCCTCTACGACTCGGCAGGTAAGGGCAAGGTATACATCAAGGGCAACCTCATCGAGAACAACCTGTGGGGCATTACAGTAATCGGCACTCCCGACGTTAACGCAGGTAAGGTTGAGAACCCCGATGCAGAGGACTACAACCCCGGCCAGAATGTATTCAAGAACAACGGTAACGGTGGCGTTCTCTACGATGTTTACAACAACGGCACAAGCACAGTTTACGCACAAGGCAACACTTGGAACGTTGACGAGCAAACAGCTGAGAAGATTGAGACCGTTGTATTCCACAAGGTTGACGACGCAAACCTGGGCGAGGTTATCTTCATGCCCGCAGCAACCGATCCCACTGCAATCAACGACGTAACAGTGAACAGCGTAGCCAAGGCTCACAAGTATGTTGAGAACGGCCAGGTTGTTATCGAGGTAGCAGGCGTTAAGTACAACGTAGCAGGCCAGGTAATCAAGTAAGAAACACAATCCCCAACTTAAATTGGTCAAAACAAATCAGGCGACTCAGCTGAGTCGCCTGATTTTATTTTCTTACACCTTATTTAATATTCAATTTTACCTGCGTGTAGTTGCTCAATAGGGAAAATCAAGTCCCAATCCTCTCCCCACACAACATTGCCTCCATCAATAACAAATTTATTAAATTCGTCTTCTTCCAAATACTTATTATATTGCGGATGCGGTCTGTGTAGGATATAGCTACCAATATCTACACACTGCACGGTCTCATCACTGAACTTAAGCTCAATGCACAGATTGCCAAGAGATTTGGCTTCGATAATTGATAAACGTTCCATCATTTATTCCTCCCTGCCTTTGTTGATTCGCTTGTTGATCTTGGTGTTTTTGACTGCTTTATTGTAAACGAAGCAATCAACCCATTTGTCAACAATATCTTTCCAATAATAGTTTATAAACTCTGCAGCGTCAGCTGCGTCCTGGGTATTCATTGAATCGGTACCTGGCTTTTCTCTACGTTCCAACTTAACCAGTTTTCCATCAACAATGATTAAATCAAATATACATTCTTCACTGCCACGTCTTACGTGAACATGAACAGGTTCATGCTCATTTGAGAAAAAGTAGAAAATAAAGCCGAAGTATTCAAATATTTTACCCATTGTGCTATGCAAATTTATTTTGGCGTAAAATTACTTAATTTCTTTATTGTACATCGCAAAAGTACAAATAAATTTCAAATTACCAAAAAGATTACATTGCCCTTCCAGAAAAATAAGATTTCTGATGATAAAGAAACTTTCTAAAAAACATATGAATGCCCTCTATGGAAATGGCTACTTGAATTATAACCTACTTACAAAATAAGAGGATGTGTCAAGCATGACGCATCCTCTTAATTTAATAATTTTCCCAGGGTGAGGGTCTGATAATTCTTATTTTAAAATGTCATATATTACACCACCGCGTTCGCCACATATGTAACTGCACTGTGCCATGCCGGGGCGACGCAGTTCGGTCAATACTAGTGGCTCGTGAGCTACAATGCGAAAACACCTGAATGTGTCGCCAAACCTGAGCTTGCTGTTTACATTGTCTTCAACAACAAACAGCCCATGGCCTTCGTAGCGCACTACAACACAGCGGTCGGGACGCCACATGAGTCTAAGGCGTGTTCCTGCCTCAATGGTTGTGACATCGAGCACTGCGCTCATTGACATGTGGCTGCCTCCGTCAATATTTTCCTCTCGAACATTGACATACCCTTCCCAACTTGTGTATCCCACAAAGCGGGCCAGAGTGTCAAGTGTAGAGCAACGCACCTCCACACTCTTGAGATAGCCCCAAAAACGCTTCAGCGTGTGACTGCTCAGTCTCACATGTGTCACCTTGTCAATCTCGGTAGCCAGAGCATCAAAGTCGCGTGGGGTTTTCATCTCAAAACCCACACATCTGACGATATCGTCACGCAACAATTGATATAACTGCTCTTTCTCCATTCGGCTCACTGTGTTACCTTTTCAACCGCAAATATATAACAAAATTATCAGACTTGTCGTCTAACCCTTATAAATGTACCAATATGTACTAAATCTATTGCTTTGTGTACTAGAATTACCCTTTTTTATAGGTCAGGAATCAAAACCTGGTCGCTCCAGGTGGGGTGTTCCTTATAGGCTTCAAGGGCTTCCTTTCTCACGTGTACTCGCACCTGCGGAGAGTCAAAAAGCTCGTTGGCGTCCTGCGGGACTAGAGCATAGTTGTAGACATCGGTAAACGCCGGACAACGCAAGAACACATAGTCTCCTATCTCACTTACGCCCTCGGGAATAACAAGTTCTTTCAACGAGGGGCATTTGTAGAACACGCCGCGGTCAATCTTCTTCAGCGTACTGGGTAGTGTCACCTTCTTAAGGTCTTTATTCTTGGCAAAACAGTCTTTGCCTAGCACCTCAACACCTTCGGGAATCTCAATTTTAACTAGTCCACAGTCACTGAAACCAGCTAATGGTATCTCCTTCATTGATGGCGAAAACACTACCGATGTGAGATTATAACAACATGAGAAAGCTCCGGCACCTACGCTTTTCATACTCTTGGGCAAGTGAACCGATGACAACTTGGGGCAATAAGCAACGGCATTGTCCTCTATGCGTTCAACACCCTCGGGGATATATACCGAACGCAGGTATTTGTTTTTGTAAAACGCATTTTCCTTTATCGATACCACACGGTACGGCTTGTCTTGTATCTTAACCGATGGTGCGATGATAACACTATGATTCTCGGCATTGGCCAATAATGCGGGCATCCAGGTAACCACCTCGCATGTGCCATCTTCTTGAGACAATATGCTGTACTGTATTCCCGAAGCATCAAATATATCAAAACGCTCCATGCTGCCAAATGCATAATACATCGCCTTACGCGATGGTTCATAGGCCAGCAGGCAGGCCGTAACGATAAGCATCGCCGCAATGATGGTTGACAGCACCTTTACAGCAATCTTTTTAGGGCATATCATCTTCGATGCCGCTGCCGCACTCTCGGGACGCTTGGTGACATCGTCCTCAAGGCAACGCTCCATCAGGTTGTGGTAGCAACGCGGCAGTCTCTTGCCCGCGGCTTTCTCTATCTCTTGCAGCAGTCGCCCCACGGCATAGATGTCGCTACAAGTGCCCACCTCGTGATAGCGGCTCTTGTCCAGCTGCTCGGGAGCGGCAAACTCGGGGTCACAACCTGGAGTGGAATGGAAGGTATCGCTATAGCAGAAACCCAAGTCAAGCACCTTGACATCGGCATTAAGTTGGGTTATCACGATGTTGCTAGGCTTGAGGTCTAGATGCACTACCTGATGCTTGTGCAGATAGTCAATGCACGATAGCAACTGCTCAACCATCTTGGTCAGGTTGGCCTTCTTGAGAAAATATCTAGGCTCGGCAGTAAGCACCTCTTCCAGTGTGAGACCGTCAATGTAGTCAAGGGCAATCATAGGCCCCTCGCTCGACTCTATGTACTTGCGATACACCACCAGGTTGGGGTGCGACAACTCGTGCCCAAGTTCATATTCCTTGTGATAAAGGTCGCGATAGAACTTGTTGTTGACAAACTCTTTACGGAGTTTCTTCACCAGTACACGCCTGCCGTCCAGCACAGTAAGATACACATCACTAGTGCCACCCTGATGCTCATTAAGTTCTCGGGCAACTTCCTGGTCTAGGAATATGGGACGCGACTGTGATATGAATGTTGACATAGCTGATTATTGACGTTGTTTTACGGCCTCGTACATGAGGATGGCGGCGCTCACGCTCACATTGAGCGAATCGACAATACCTAGCATGGGGATGCGTATGTGGGCATCGGCAGCCTCGCGCCACACGTTGGTGAGGCCCGTTGCCTCGGTACCCATCACGATGGCTGTAGCTCGCTTCATATCGGTGTCGTAGTAGAGTTCGCTGTCTTGCAACTGCGCCGTGAGTATGGCTATGCCTCGCTGCTTGAGGAAGGCAATGCACTCCTCACTGGTACAAGCCACGCATGGCACGCTGAAGATGGCCCCCGTGCTGCTACGCACCAGGTTGGGGTTATACAAGTCGGTCAACGGGTCGCACACGATGACGGCGTCAACACCAGCAGCGTCGGCACTACGCAGCACCGCACCTAGGTTGCCGGGCTTCTCGACGCTCTCAAGCACCACGACGAGGGGAGCCTCGCCCAGTTGCAGGTCGTCAAGCGACAGGTGACGGGTCTTGACAATACCCATCACGCCCTCGGTGCCGCCACGATAGGCAATCTTCTCATAAACGGGTTGTGTCACCTCGTATAAAGCACCACACTCCACAGCAGGCACCTGTGGATAGATTGCCGGGCAATAGTACACCTCGGTAATCTCCAGCCCCGCATCACTGCAACGCTCAAGCTCACGCACGCCCTCGACAACAAAGACGCCCTCACGCAAGCGCTCGGCACTCTTTTGCTGCAACAGAACCAATCGCTTCACGCGACTATTGGTAAGACTTGTAATAACGTTTTCTTGCATATTTTTATTAAACGAAAACTAAAAACTAAAAACGAACCGAGCCGTAGGCGAGCTCGAGGGAGAGAGCAGCGGTAAGTGGGCTGCAAGCCCGTGCCGCGACCAGCGAACCTCCCTCAAAACGAAAACTTTTCAGGGAAGTTGGGGGTCGGTAGGCGCCGTCTACCGATACAGGACGCCTCCCATTTAACCCTTTAAACGATTAAACTCTTAACCTTTTAACCCTTTATTAAAATACTTGCTCCTCGTCGGGGTCGCTCACCACCTGGAAGTCGTCGTTCTCGTCCTGGTAATCGGTCTCCCAGTACTCGTCGCTCCACTCCTTGCTGTCGGGGCCAATCATCTTGCCTCCTGCACGCTCGATGGGATCGTCATCGTCGTCATCCTCGGGCTCAACATCGGCAGCCGAGAAGATGAAATCATCCTCGGCCTTAACACGATGACGCTCATCGAGGTCTTTTTGAACCACGCTCTCGGGTATGCGGTTGCGCTCATCGTTGATGGTGCGCCACAGCAAGTCCTTGAGTTGGGTGAGACCCATCTGGGCCACGCTCGAGATGAATACCGCCTCGACACCCTCGGGGAGCTCCTCACGCATCTGCTCAATGAGTTCGTCGTCAAGCATGTCGCACTTGGTAATAGCCAGCACACGGGGTTTCTCCACCAGGTCGGGGTTGAAGGTCTCGAGCTCGTTGCACAGCACGGCATACTCCTTAGCGATATCGTCGGCATCGGCAGGAATCATGAACAGCAGCACAGCGTTGCGCTCGATGTGACGCAAGAAACGCAGACCCAGGCCGCGACCCTCGCTCGCTCCCTCGATGATACCGGGAATATCGGCCATGACAAACGACTGCTGGCCACGGTAGCTCACGATACCCAGGTTGGGCTCCAGAGTGGTGAAGGGATAGTTGGCAATCTTGGGCTTTGCAGCCGAGATAACGCTGAGCAGCGTTGACTTGCCCGCATTGGGGAAGCCCACGAGACCCACATCGGCAAGCAGTTTGAGCTCCAGGATCACATGTTTCTCAACGCCACGCTCGCCACGCTGGGCAAAGCGGGGAGTCTGGTGAGTGGCGCTCTTGAAGTGTGTGTTACCCAAGCCTCCACGGCCACCCTTGAGCAGACGCACTACCTGTCCGTGCTCGGTAACATCGCACAGAAACTGGCCTGTATCGGCGTCGTATACCGCAGTACCACAAGGCACCTCAATAGTGCGATCCTCGCCCATCTTGCCGGTAAGCTGGTTCTCGGCACCAGCCTGACCATCGGTAGCCAGGATGTGGCGTGTGTACTTGAGGTGGATGAGTGTCCACAGGTTGCGGTTACCCTTGAGGTAAACATGGCCGCCACGGCCACCGTCGCCACCATCGGGACCACCCTTGGGAATATACTTAGCGCGGTGCAGGTGAGCCGAGCCGGCACCACCATGACCACTGCGACAAAATATCTTTACATAGTCGATGAAATTACTCTCTGCCATATCTATTTATACGAAAACTAAAATGCTACGCATTTTTACGAAAACGAAAACTTGCTACTTAGGGGGTTGCGGGTCGGTAGGCGGCGCCTACCGATACAGGACGCCTCTCTCATTTAAACCGTTAAACCCTTAAACTTTACCCTTTTACCCACTTAAACAGGTCCTTGAAGCCGTGCTTCTTGCCATAGAGCAGGATGCCGGTGCGATAGATGCGCGATGCCACCCACACTGTTCCTGCGGCGGTTGCATAGAGCAGCAACAGGCTGACGAGTATCTGCCAGAATGGGACATCATAGGGCAAGCGTATCATCATCACCACAGGTGATGTAAACGGTATCATAGAGCATGCTGTTGCCATGGGACCGCTGGGATTGTCGATGCAGGCCATACCTGCATACAAGGCGATAATCATAATGAACATGAGCGGGCTGGTGAACTGACCAGCGTCACTTGCCTGGTCAACTGCCGAGCCACACGCAGCAAACAGCGACGCGTAGAGCAAATAACCACCCAGGAAGTATAGCACGAAGCAACTGAGGATGGCAGCATAGTTAACGCTGAACAGACTGCGCATGATGCTCGCCATCGTGTCCTCGTCGACGCTTGCTGCAGCCTGTTGGGCCGCACCGCCCAGCATCACGCTATTGTCGCCCATGATTCCAAATCCCACTCCTGCGATTGAGCCACACACACCCATCACGATACTTACAAGCACAGTCCATACAGCAATTTGCGTGAGACCTACGAGGCCTATGCCCAGTATCTTGCCCATCATGAGCTGGAAGGGCTTGCATGAGCTCACAATCACCTCAACGATGCGGTTGGTCTTCTCCTCGACCACACCATTCATGATCATTGCGCCATACATGAGCACAAACATATAGGTAAACAACGACAACACCATACCCAAGACCATTGCAATCTCGGTCGACGACTCGTTCTCGCTGCCATCGTTGCTCCACTTCACGCTCTTCACATCTACATCGACGGTGCTATTGTCAATCATCTCCTGCAGGCCTTCAATGCCATAAGAGGCGAGTTTGGCACGAGTGATGGTGTCACTCAACTCGCGGTTGATGTGGTCCTTGAGACTGATGTTTACAGTGCTCTCGCTATATACGGTAACGGGTGCACCCTGGTCGACGGCGGCAGGAATTACCACAACGGCAGCCAGATCGCCGCTCGACTTGTCGTAGAACTCGCGAGCATTGGTTGCACTGGCAGTGTCGCCCTTGAGAGCAACAAACTGGTACAGCTCGGTATCGGTCACAGCCGCACCATAACGGCCGCTCTCGTCGATGATAGCCACCTTCTCAACATCGCTACCGGCATCGTTAAGATAGCCTATGAGTGCTGGAACACCACCACACACCACGATGAGCAGGGGCATTAGCATGGTGGTGAGTATAAACGACTTAGACATCACCATTGCCTTGTACTCGCGTGCTATGATAAGTTTAAGCTTCTTCATTTTGCGATGTTTTAGTATTGTTAACCGTATCAATAAATATCTCGTGCATGCTAGGCAGTATCTCGTGGAAACCAGTCAATGGGCAGTTGTCGTTGAGCCAAGCGATGGCTTCGCGCACATTGACACCCTGTTGCAGCTTGACCATAGTCTCCTGTGTGCTGTCCTGAGCGGGCAGTATCGAGTACAACTCGGGACGCTCGGGCAACTTGGCATCGCCCTCGAGTGCCACAGCTATGATGTTCTTCTTGTGGCTGCGGCGTATCTCGTTAACATTGCCCTGCAACACTACCTGCGAGTGGTTGATGAGCGAGATTTGCTCACACACAGCCTCTACGCTCTCCATGTTGTGGGTCGAGAACAAGATTGTGGCACCCTCCTTGTTGAGACGCAAAATCTCTTGCTTGAGCTGCTCGGCATTGACGGGATCAAAGCCCGAGAAGGGTTCGTCAAAGATGAGCAGTTGCGGACGATGAATCACCGTAGCTATGAACTGCACCTTTTGCTGCATACCCTTGGACAGTGTCTCCAGTTTCTTGCCAGCCCACTCGGTGAGGTTGAATCGCTCGAGCCATGCCATTGCCTCGCTGTAAGCGATAGACCTGGGCATACCCTTGAGGCGAGCCAGATACACAATCTGGTCAAGCACTTTCATCTTCTTGTACAAGCCACGTTCCTCGGGCAGATAGCCTATGCGCGTAACATCGTCGTCAACGATGGGACGACCGTCAAGCAGCACCTCGCCGCTGTCTTGATGAGTGATGCGATTGATGATGCGTATGAGCGATGTCTTGCCAGCACCATTAGGTCCAAGCAGGCCATAGATGCAGCCCTTGGGCACACTCATGCTCACCCCATTGAGGGCGGTGTGTCCCGAGTAACGCTTTACAACATCCTTTATTTCGATGTAATTCATTTTTTAAGAGTTTAAGAGCGGGCAGAAGCCCTGTAAGACCTTAAGACTTAAAGCGAAGCGTTCTTAAAGGCACGCCAGTGCCGTTCTTATAGCGCAGCGTCCTTACAAGAAAAGAGCCTATAGTCCCACGAGGGAGTCAAGGCTCTTTCCTTAAAAATTCTTGTTATTATTCTTCTACCTCGGCAGCTTGCATAGTGGTGAACACGTTTTGAACGTCTTCATCATCCTCGAGAACCTCGATGAGGGCCTCTACCTGTGCTGCTTGCTCGGCGTTAAGCTCCTTATAGTCGGCGGGCTCGTAAACGAACTCACTGCTGATGATTTCGAAACCGTTCTCCTCGAGATACTTCTGAATCTCACCATTAGACTCAAATGCACCACTGATCATGATTTCTTCCTCGTCCATGTCGATTTCCTCAGCACCGCAGTCGATGAGTTCGAGCTCGAGCTCTTCGAGTTCAACGCCATCCTTAGGTGTTACATGGAAGTAGCACTTGTGTGAGAACATGAAAGCAACAGAACCTGAGTTGCCAAGGCTACCGCCCTTCTTGTTGAAGTAGCTGCGCAGGTTAGCAACGGTACGAGTTGTATTGTCGGTTGCAGTCTCAACCAGGACAGCGATACCATTGGGAGCATATCCCTCGTAGATTACAGTCTTGTAGTCCTTAGCATCCTTGTCGCTAGCCTTCTTGATAGCGCGCTCGATAGTATCCTTGGGCATACCAGCACTCTTAGCCGATGCCATGAGGGTACGCAGGCGTGAGTTAGTGTCAGGATCGGGACCACTAGACTTCACGCACATGGTGATTTCTTTACTGAATTTTGAAAATGCCTTGCTGTTTTTGCTGTTACGCGCCATGATGCGCGCTTTGCGATATTCAAATGCTCTTCCCATTGTAATGTATATTTTATTGTTTTTATATTTACAAACCGCTAAGTGACAGCATTTTGCACACACAGCATGCGTGCGCTACGCGTGCGTACGTCACAATTAACTCACAAAGATACTGCATTTTTGCCAATTTTGCAACTGGCCAACCTCTATTTATCCTACACTCAGAGATAACAAACCATCAAAAGCAGCACTATACTCCATTGCAATCACCCTACAGCAAACCTGCCATATATAAGGGCAAATACAATATTTCACCTTCATCTCTCACATTTGCGGGATGTAGCACGATTGGTGTTGACACCGACATATTATACTTGTGAGAAAATCGTTTTATCGACGTCAAGGTATATCGCACACTCGATTTAACCTCTATGGGGTGAATATTGTGACGACTGCTAATTGATGCTTTGGGAATAAGGAAATCAACTTCCATACGTTCGTTGGCATCGGTCTTACTGTAAGACGAGAAGAAATACAGTTCATGTCCTGCAGCGCGTAACATTTGCGCAACAATATTTTCAACAAGCATGCCTTTGTTTATCTCAAGTTTGTCGTGCATCAACTTACGATACAACTCGTCGGCATGAATCTTTGCCGCACTAAACGCATGCGAAATCAACAGCCCCGTATCTGCCATATAAAGTTTTCGCGATGATGCATTTATACTCATTTCAAGTCCTATGGTAGGCTCACTTGCAGCAAAACATGTATTAACAACACGAGATTCTTCAAGCCAAAAGAAAGCCGTCTCTATGTTTCGACCACGAGTACCCTTTCCCAAAGCCGATAGGCGGAATTTCTTTTCGTGCTTTTGCAACTGCGATGGTATCGTATCAAAGATACGAGTTACACGTGCTTCCTGGCCACGAGCATATTTGCTTATGTCGCTACGATACAGTGACAGGATATTGCGCTTTATGTGGTCAACCTCATTAAAATCCTTACTATTTACCCATTCTTGTACGGCTTGAGGCATGCCACCAACTATCATATACAACCTGAAGTAGTCCATCATTTTGCGATGCAACGATTGTCCTAATGGTTTACTATGTATGAAACATTCTCGCACATAATCCATCATCATATCATCACCCAATGCCCACATGAATTCTTCAAAATCCATGGGGTACATATCTATACGATGCTCCTCGCTAGGAACATTTATACCCTTGACATTAGCGTTAATACTCATAAGCGATCCTGTCTCTATATAATCATATCGACCATCTTTGACAAGGTATTTAATTGCTTCGCGAGCCGGGGGAAAGTTCTGTATTTCATCAAACACAATTAAGGATCTGCGATTGTGAAGCCTTACTCCTGTTTCAAGCATAAGATGCATGAAGAAGGCATCCATATCATTGATATAATCCCTAAACACACTGCGTATTGCATCAGTTGTATTGGCAAAGTCAATGAATAAGTATGACTCATACTCGTTACGAGCGAATTCATTGACAATCCAACTTTTACCCACTCGTCGCGCTCCATCAATCAGCAAAGCCTCTTTTTTACTTCGCTTTTCCTTCCACAAGAGCAATTCATTATAAATCTTTCTACGCATGTTCACTTAATTAATACACTATTCCAAGGTTTTCCAAAAACCATTCTATACACCATTCCAAGGTTTATTGAGCAAAATTATAAATAAAAAAGCAAGTACACAAGTTATAATGTTATTTTCTTTTGTTTAGTTCTTGCGGGTGGATACTAACATAAAGCAAGGGTCTCTTGCTTGTTGAGGCAAGAGACCCTTGACTGTATGTTTGTTAGTATTGGGTTCCTGATTAGAACTTGTAGTCAACACCTACGCCAAACACCTTGTTGGTGCGGCTGTAAACATCCTTGCCAGCAAAGGGGGTGCCACAGTAGCCGGGGCCACCAGCTGCCTGAGCTGCGCAGTTCTTGGTGTAGTCGCTGTAAGTTGTCCAGAAGTAAGCAACATTAATCTTGAGCTTCTCAGTGAGGTTTACTGCGCCACCGAAGCCTATTGAGTAACTGTCGCAAGAGAATGATGTCTGGCTCTGATAGTTGTCGCTCAAACCGTAGTCGGTGATTTGAGCACCAGTACTTACTGTGAACATCTTGTTGATGTCCCACTCTACACCAGCGAGGTACTCGTTTGTACCACGAGTGAGAGCCTTCTGCTTGTCGTGAGCCATACCAGCGTGCTTGTCGTCGTAGAAATGATACTCTACAGTTGCACGAAGCTTCTCGGGCAGGATTTCGTAACCGGCAGCTACGTAGAGGATTGAAGGAAGGTCGTTGGGAGTGTTCACGCCATGCTTGTAGTCGGCGAGAGCGCTTTCGAAGCTTGCAGGAACAACGTCGAGAGTCTTAGTATCGTTCTCGATGTTGAGCTTGGTCTTGTACTCAAACTTAGTTGCAAGTGTGAGACCACCTACTTTATAGTCAAGGCCGATGATAGGAGTTACACCCCAACCAGTCTGGTTGCAATCGAGAGCAATCTGTGCAAGGGGAGTCTCGCCCATGATAGCTTTAACGTGGCCAGTGTAGTTGCCATTGAAGTAGTTTACGCGTGCACCAAGGTGACCTGCGAGGTGCTCGTTGAACTTGTAAGAAGCACCAGCCTGAAGGCCAAAGATGTACTGGCGACCCTTCATAGCGCTACCCAACTCATACATGCCGGGGAGAACGGGATGACCTGTGGGAGCAGTCTGTGCATAGATGCCTGTCATTACAGCGTCGTCAAACATGGGGAGACCCTCGTCAAACGAGCACTTGCCACCACCACCGGTTACACCGAAGCCTGCCTGGAACACCCAGTCATTCTTCTTGTACATTGTTTGGAATGAAGGGAGAACGGGAGCAGCAGCATCACCCTTGTATAATTTTGTCATCTGGTCGGGCTTCAGGAAGGGAGCCTCAAATGTTGACTCTACATTACGTGTTTGGAATGCACTCTGAATGTTGAATGAGAGTGTGAGACCTTCATGGTCGTTGAATGCAGTACCAGCGGGGTTAGTGTAAACCGCGTCAACCTCGGTCGATGCACCGCGTGCCATCATGCGGTTAAATGCAATGTGCTGGTTTGTGTTTGTTAGCAGGCCACCTGCCCAAGCAGATGCAGCTGCCATCATTGTAACTGATAAAACTAATACCTTTTTCATAACCTAAATTTTTAACTGGCTACAAAAGTAATACTTCACCACAACACAATGTCCTATTT
>JAGHTV010000445.1 GCA_018065165.1 Candidatus Sodaliphilus fimicaballi
GAATACACTAACACCGTGTCGGGCAAAGACTTGCAGGCTCAGGTGCTGGACGATATGGATCTGGAACGCGAGCGCGGTATAACTATCAAGAGCCACGCCATCCAGATGGACTATATGCTCGATGGCACTAAATATACGCTCAACCTGATTGACACTCCGGGACACGTCGATTTCTCTTACGAGGTGTCACGCTCTATCGCTGCTTGCGAGGGTGCTCTACTGGTTGTAGATGCTACTCAAGGCGTTCAGGCTCAGACTATTTCAAACTTGTATATGGCAATTGATAACGGACTGGAAATTATTCCCGTTATCAACAAGATAGATATGGACAGCGCTCACCCCGACGAGGTTGAGGACGAGATTGTCGACCTGCTGGGTTGCGACCCAAGCGACATCATTCGTGCCAGTGCTCGCACGGGTATAGGTATCCCCGAGATTATGGAGGCCATCGTTAAGCGTATTCCTGCTCCCAAGGGCGACCCCGAGGCTCCACTGCAGGCTCTTATCTTTGACTCGGTGTTCAACCCCTTCCGTGGTATTATCGTGTATTTCAAGATATTGAACGGTCGTCTAGGCAAGAACGACTTCGTGAAGTTTGTCAATACTGGCAAGGAATACAATGTCGACGAGATGGGTGTGCTCAAGTTGCAGCTAGCTCCGCGCAACGAGTTGAGCGCAGGCAATGTGGGATACATCATTTCAGGTATTAAGAACTCGGTCGAGGTGCGTGTGGGCGATACCATCACTCATGTCGATTCTCCTTGCGACAAGGCAATTGAGGGTTTCCAGGAGGTTAAACCTATGGTCTTCGCCGGTGTATATCCCATTGAACCCGAGGATTTTGAAAACCTGCGTGCTTCACTTGAGAAGTTACAACTCAACGATGCTGCCCTTACATTTACCCCTGAGTCATCGGTAGCGCTGGGCTTCGGTTTCCGTTGCGGTTTCTTGGGACTGCTTCACATGGAGATTGTGCTGGAACGCCTCAGCCGCGAGTTCAATATGGAGGTTATCACCACCGTGCCCAATGTGTCTTACAAGGTATATGACAAGAAGGAGAATATGACCGAAGTGCACAACCCCGCCGGCTTGCCCGATATTACCCTTATTGAGCACATTGAGGAACCTTACATACGTGCTTCTATCATTACTCTGGCCGACTTTATGGGGCCTATCATCACCCTGTACCTAGCCAAGCGTGGTGAGCTTGTCAAGCAAGAATATATCTCGGGCAACCGTCTCGAGCTTACCTTCGACATCCCCCTGGGCGAGATTGTAATTGACTTCTATGACAAGTTAAAGTCAATTAGTAAGGGTTATGCTTCATTTGATTATTACATAAGCGGTTATCGCGATTCAAAACTCATCAAACTCGACATCCTTCTCAATGGTCAACCTGTGGATGCATTGAGTGCTCTTACTCATGTTGACAATGCCGTGTCGCTGGGCCGTCGCATGTGCGGGAAGTTGAAGGAGTTGCTTCCTCGCCAGCAATATGACATTGCCATTCAGGCTGCCATAGGCGGTAAGATTGTGGCTCGCGAGACAGTAAAGCAGGTGCGTAAGGATGTGACCGCCAAGTGCTATGGTGGTGATGTGAGCCGTAAACGCAAACTGCTTGAGAAATAAAAGGCTGGTAAGAAG
>JAGHTV010000181.1 GCA_018065165.1 Candidatus Sodaliphilus fimicaballi
ATACCGCAACTGATCTCGTAACTGATCATCTGTGCACCACTACGCATTGCACCAATCAGGGTGTACTTGCTGTTACTTGACCAACCAGCGAGCAGGATACCCAGCACGCCAATTGAAGAAACGGCGATGATGAAGAATACACCTATATTAAAGTCAATAATCTGCAGACCCTTGCCCCAAGGCAGACACGCAAATGTAAGCATAGACGCGATGAGCACCAGGTAGGGAGCCAGGTTGTGGAGGCACTTATCGGTTGACCACAGTGTGATGCGCTCCTTTTGGAGAATCTTGAGCACATCGGCAAACACTTGCAACAAGCCCCAGGGACCCACACGACGCGGGCCAAGGCGACATTGAATCCATGCGCACACCCAACGCTCATACATGATGTAAGCCATAGCGATGAGTGGGTAGGCAACCAATAACAAAACTGCAACGAGTACACACTCGATTGTAGTGGTGAGCCATTGAGGCATGACACTGTTGAGTAAGTCGTTGAGCCAATTAGTGACTATTCCAAAGTCAAACATAACTTATATATATAACTAGTGTGTTGTTTTATTTGTTAATTCACATCTCTCACATTAACGGTCGATATCGGGGATAACGTAGTCGATCGACGCTGTGATGGTAATCAGGTCGGCAATCATGTTGTCACGACAAGTGAGGTCAACGATGCCCACGAGATTGAAGCATGGAGTCTGGAAGTGCATGCGATAGGGTTTCTGGAATGGCTTGGGATCGCCATCGCTCTCGATGTATACGCCAAATGCACCACGGCTTGCCTCAACCTGCTGATACCAGTGACCAGCGGGCAGCTTGATGAGCTTGGGAACCTTAGCGCAGAACTCGTTGCCCTCGCAAGCCTCGAGCTTGTCGCATGCCTGACGCAGAATCTTGATAGACTCAACCATCTCGTCCATGCGCACCATGTAGCGAGCCATGCTGTCGCCCTCTTCACGTACAACCTCGTTGAAGTCAAACTCGTTGTAGAGTGAGTAGGGATTGGTCTTGCGCAAGTCGCAGCTGAGACCTGCAGCACGAGCGCTAGGACCTGAGATTGCATAGCTTGCAGCCTGCTCCTTAGTAAGGATACCCACACCCTTCATACGACCTACGGCGATAACATTGCCTGTAAACAGCTTGTGGTACTCCTTGAGGTTTTTCTCGATAGTATCACATGCGTGACGCACATCCTTGATAAAGTCTTCATGAACATCGGCAACAACACCACCTATAGTACTGTAGCTCATTGACATGCGGCCACCGCAAGTCTTGTCGAAGATGTCGTAGATGAGCTCGCGCTCGCGGAAACCATAGAAGAACGCTGTTGTAGCACCCTGGTCCATTGTCAAACAACCGTAGCTCAGCAAGTGAGAAGAGAGGCGCATCAACTCGTCCATCATGAGGCGGATGAGCTCGGCACGATAAGGCACCTCGATGCCCATAGCCTTCTCAATGCACATGCACAGGCAGTGGCGGTTCATGTGAGCAGCCATGTAGTCCATACGCTCGGGATAGAGCAGTGTTGAGGGA
>JAGHTV010000183.1 GCA_018065165.1 Candidatus Sodaliphilus fimicaballi
ACTCACAGCAGTGCAGATAATCATGGGTAAGGCCGCCAATGGTTGGGCCGAGACTCAACCTGCCAACTGGACCAACGCCTATAACGAACAGGTGGCTCGCACGCTCGACTTGCGTGGTTGCCCCGTTTGCTATATTGTAGATAGTGATCTTACAATCCTGACAAAGAATGTATCGGCCGAGGATATCAAGACAGCCCTCGGTCAATGATAAAAATACTTAGTTACATGGAATTAATAAAGCGTATATTCCTCTTCAGCACCGGTTACACTCATAGCAACCTGTCGCGGTTGTTCTTGCGTCTGTTCACTGGCGTCATGTTCTTACAGCTGTGTGTGCGTCAAATGCTCCATTTCGAGGAACTTGCTCCCACTTTCAATGGCGTGATGGGTCTCTCTCCCGAGTGCTCGATGTCAATTCTTCTAGTTGTAGAGTTGTTGAGTGCAACATTTATTATTCTAGGCCTGCTTACCCGTTTTGCTGTTATCATCCCCATTGCGATAATGTTTGTGGCCGAGCGTGTCATTCTCTCGTCACAAGGGCCTGTAGCCGATCACCTCTTTAACTTTGAACCCGGCTATCCCGTAATGTTCATAGGTGTGTTCCTGTATATACTGCTTGCTGGGCCTGGCAAGATTTCGCTTGACTTTATCATCTCGGCCCACATCATCGACAATAACGAAGAGAACGAGGTTCTGGAAAACGCTTAAACTATGAAGATAGCAGTATTAATTTCGGGTGGAGTTGACAGTGCCGTTACAGTGCACAAGCTGGCCGAGCAAGGCCACGACTTGCAGTTGTTCTACATACGCATAGGCATGGACACCGACGAGGGCGATTGCGCTGCCGAGGAAGACATAGAGATGTGCCAACTCATTGCTCGCAAATACGGTTTGCCACTCGAGGTAGTATCGTTGCACGAGGAATACTGGGAAAATGTCATGGAGTATGCACTACGCACCGTTAAGGAAGGTCGTACCCCTAACCCCGATATGATGTGTAACCGCATGATCAAGTTTGGTTACTTCGAGCAGCGTTGGGGACACGAGTTTGACATGACTGCTACGGGGCATTACGCTACAACCGATGTTGTCGATGGCGTCAAGTACCTCGCTACAGCCGTCGATCCCGTAAAGGACCAAACCGATTTCCTTGCTCAGATCACTTACGACCAGCTTAAGCACTTGATGTTCCCCATAGGTGATATGCCTAAGGAGGAAGTGCGTCGCATTGCAGCCGAGGTGCGTATGCCCAATGCCTATCGCAAGGATAGCCAGGGCATTTGCTTCCTGGGACAAATCAACTATAACGACTTCATTCGTCGTCACCTGGGCGTGAAGAAGGGTCCTATCATCGAGATCGAGACAGGTCGCAAACTGGGTGAGCACAACGGTTTCTGGTTCCACACCATAGGTCAACGAAAGGTATTAGGCCTCAGGGGTGGGCCGTGGTATGTAGTAAAAAAGAATGTACACGACAATGTGATATATGTTTCGGGTGGATACGACACTATGCGTCAGTATGGTCGCGAGCTTCGTCTGGCCGAGATGCACTTTATCAGCGGCAATCCATGGCAAGGCGCTACCGAGCCTGTTGACATAATGTTCAAGAATCGTCACACACCAGTGTTCATGAAGGGCAAACTCAGCCAGATAGGCGACGAGTGGCTCATCGAGAGCGAACAAGATGTGCAGGGCATTGCTCCTGGCCAGTTTGCTGTAATCTACGACGAGAAGGCTCACCTGTGCTATGGCAGTGGCGTGATAACAAAATAAAGCGAGTGATAATGGAAGATCTTATCGAACTGAATGTTGTGGGCGTTTCACGCAGTCAAATCCAGCAGGGTGCTTATGCCCTCATACTGGAGGAGGTGGGTGGCAAGCGTCGCATACCCATCGTGGTGGGTATGAGCGAAGCTCAGTCAATAGCAGTGCGTTTGCAAAGCATTATCCCCCCACGACCACTCACTCACGACCTCATGACTAGTGCGTTCCATGCATTTGGCATCGAGCTGTCGCGAGTGGTGATAACGACGTTTGAAGATGGGGTGTTCTCGTCAGAACTCCATCTCAAAGGCTCACAGGTAGAGACCGTGCTCGACTCTCGCACTAGCGATGCCATAGGTTTGGCACTGCGTACCAATGCTCGCATCTTCACTACCCCCGACATTATTGCACGCACGAGTTTCACTCCCGACGACAATGAAATCGTTGGCGACGATGACGACATGATTCTCGAGAATATGCCCATCGACCGCCTGCAGGCTCGCATGCAACACCACATCGACTGTGAGGAATATGAGGAAGCTGGACGCATCAAGAAGATAATTGAGTCGCGTACAGGGGCTAAGTGACGAATTGTGAGCAACTCGTGATTGGCAATTGAAAATTAATTTGTACCTTTGTAGGTTAGAAAAATAAACAAATAAATACTTAATAC
>JAGHTV010000027.1 GCA_018065165.1 Candidatus Sodaliphilus fimicaballi
TGTTCATACTACTATTAGTTATTGCAATAAACTGTGTTGCAGAGGGTAACATGAAGGCAATGGGCAGTGTAGGCGAGGGAGGATATCGCTACTGGCTATACACCCCCGAGGACTATGACGGGCAGTTGCCACAACCGGTAATACTGTTTCTGCACGGACGCTCGCTGTGTGGTCACGACCTCAACCGCGTGCTGCGTTATGGTACGCTTGATGCAATAAAAAAGGGAATGTATATGCCAGCCATAGTACTGGCTCCGCAGAATCCCGGTGGAGCATGGAGTCCCGCAAAACTGATGGACATTATCGAGTGGACCGAGGCACACTACAAGGTTGACAAGTCGCGTATATATGTACTGGGTATGAGTTTGGGCGGCTATGGCACTATGGATATGGCGGGTACCTACCCCGACAAGATTGCCGCTGCTATGGCACTGTGTGGAGGCTGCTACCTCAAGGACATGTCGGGACTGGGCAAACTACCCTTCTGGATAATGCATGGCACTGCCGACCGTGCTGTAGGTATAGGAGAGTCAAAGAAAGTGGTATCTTACCTGCAAGGCATCAATCTCACCAAGCAATTGCGATATGACTGGCTGCCTGGTGCATCGCACGGAGCACTGGCTCGCGCCTTCTACCTCAAAGACACTTACGACTGGCTCTTTGCCCACACACTCGACGACCCCGGCCGCCCTGTAGAGCGTCTTATCACCATCGATAACGACATCCTGTCACAAGCCTACAGCGAACTCCGCACCCTCAAAGCCCTCGTTGACGATGGAGATTAATTCTTTGACGATAGCAAAAAACTAAAACAAAAAACCGCTGCGAAAACAATACTGTATTTCGCGGCGATATCACGGACACTCTATCAAACTGTGTCTAGTAGACTCGTTTATTTAAACAACTCAGAATGTGAACCAAGTCTCACCAACTCTATTACATCGCCATTAAACCATACAAGTAAAAAATCTCCTTTTATATGGCACTCCATGCAATTCTTGTATTCGCCTATAAGTCGATGTGGTCTATATACCGTTGGTAATTCCTCTTCACGTGCAAGCATATCAATAACCTCAGCCAAAGCCTTTATCTTGGCTGGGCTGTTTTGATACTTTTTCAAGTCTTTTTTGAACTGCGTTGAAGGATAAATCTTTTTCATTTAATGCCTAAATCTTTAAGCATCTCATCAGCTGTGTCGTACAGTTCTGA
>JAGHTV010000051.1 GCA_018065165.1 Candidatus Sodaliphilus fimicaballi
GCTCACAAGATGGTAACTCTGGCTCATGCACTCGACATGAAGGTTATGCTCGGCTGTATGACTGAGACTTCATGTGCCGTTACTGCTGCTGCCAACCTCGCTCCCGTTGTTGACTACTGTGACCTCGACGGTAACTTGCTCATCGCTAACGACCGCTTCAGCGGTATGACTGTTGAGAACGGTAAGGTTACTCTGCACGACATTCCCGGTATCGGTATCAAGCTCCTGTAATCGTTTGAAATTTATATAGTATTATACTAAACCTGAGAAGGGAATTCATGTGCAATTCCCTTCTCAAGTTAGTTTTGAATAGATATCCTTATGAATAAGCACTTTCTTGGTTTCTTATCCATTCTTGTGTTGGGATTGATTCTCTTTGCCGGTTTGTCCTATTGGGACGAGGGTATTGACTTGGGTGACCAACACATGAAAACTGCGACCTTTGCCGAGACTTTACTCACACCTCCCGATACGGCCAAGGTGACTGGCAATAATACAGTTGCTCAGCAGGGTACTCAACCTGCCGATTCTGTAACCGCAACTACGGTGCAAAAGACTGCTGATGGCGAAGTTGTCTATCAGGCTGCACCCCAATATCAGGATTTAGGTCAGCAACCCATGGATACTACCAGTAAGACTATCTTGTTCATAGGTGACTCTATGCTTGAGGGCCTTGGTCCTCGCTTGGCTGCCTACGCCAAGGAAAATGGCCACACATTAATAAATGTGATTTGGTATAGTTCAACTACCGAGATTTGGGGCCGCACCACACGCCTGCAAGAGCGTATTCAGGAGTTCCACCCTGACTATATCTTCGTGTGCCTTGGTGCTAATGAGTTGTTTGTGAGTGATATCCAAAAGAAGCGTCAAAAGTACCTCAACAACATGCTGGCGCAAATTGGCAATATTCCCTATGTTTGGATTGGTCCTCCCAACTGGAAACCCGATACTGGCATTAACGATATGCTTCAGGCTTCTTGTGCTCCTGGTAGTTTTTACTTGAGCAATGGTGAGCACTTTGATCGCTCTAAGGATGGTGCTCATCCCACCCGTGCTTCGGCTGCAGCATGGTGCGACCGTGTGTGCAAGTGGGTGATGACTAAGGGTGCTCATCCCATCAAACTTAATCGTCCTAGTGAGTCTAAGGCTCGTTGCCGTACTATTGTTTACCAACCCGATATTTGATTTGCTATGACACAGTTTGACTTTAGCCTTTCAACATTGTGGTATAATATTACCCAGCAATTAAGTTATACGCCTCAAGAGCCGCTGCTTTTCTCAAGTGGTCTCTTCTGGGTGCTTGCAATTGTTTTCTTCTCAATCTATGCTCTCATAAAATCTCGTCGCACAATGATGATGGTTTTTGTGGTAGCATTCAGCCTGTTGTTCTTCTATAAGTCTAGCGGATTATTCTTCCTCTTGCTTGTAGCGACATCGTTTGTCGATTGGGGGCTTGCCCGTTATATCGATAGTCACGAGAACAAAGGGGCTCGCAAGGCGGCAATGATCCTCTCACTGCTTTGCTCTGTGGGCTTGCTTGTCTATTTTAAGTATGCCAATTTTGTGTTGCTGAATCTCAATGCCATCATTGGCAATAATTTTCAGCCACTCGACATAATACTTCCTGTAGGTATCTCATTCTACACATTTCGCACAATCAGTTATGTTGTAGATGTTTACAACAAGAAAATACCTGCCACTACCAATTTCCTAGAGTACATATTCTTCCTCTCGTTCTTCCCGTGCCTGATTGCAGGCCCCATTGTGCGTGCCGACAAGTTCATGCCTCAGTTGCGTGAGAATAAGCCTGCTAGCCGCGAGATGGTTTATGGCGGTTTGTGGATGATTCTCTTGGGTATCATTAAAAAAGCTGTTATTGCCGACTACATAGCACAGTACGTCAATATTGCCTATGGCAATCCCACAGGATATAGTGGGGTAGAGCTGCTTATGGCAATCCTAGGATATACCATGCAAATCTATTGCGACTTCTCGGGCTATAGCGATATGGCAATAGGTATCGGTTCTATTATGGGCTTTGACTTGGGCATCAACTTTGATTTCCCATATCGCTCGCTCAATGTTACCGAGTTCTGGCGTCGTTGGCACATGTCATTGTCATTCTGGTTGCGTGACTACATCTACATTCCACTGGGAGGCAACCGTAAAGGCAAGTTCCGTCAGTATTGCAATCTCATGGCCACAATGCTTGTGGGTGGTTTGTGGCACGGCGCAGCTTGGAAATTTATTTTCTGGGGATTTGGCCATGGTGGAGCACTATGTGTTCACAAGTTGCTCATGCCCAGACTCAAGAAGATCCCTGACAACTACTTTACTAACTTAATCTCTTGGTTGTTGACCTTTACATTTGTATCATTGTTATGGGTATTCTTCCGTGCCGACACTTTTGAAACTGCTTGGCAGGTAATCTATGGTACTGTAACTAGATTTGATCCTGCATATTTCCCTGTATTTGCTCAGGTGCGTTACACTTGGTGTGCACTCATGATTATTGTTTTCTGCATGCACTTCATACCCAAGGCATTCTATGAGATGTTGCGCCGTTGGTTCATCGACAGTTTCTGGATATTTAAGTTCTTGGTGTTCATTGCTGTCATTCAGCTCGTTATTGAGTTCTCGGCAGCCGATGTTCAACCATTTATTTATGCACAATTCTAGGCTAAAATATTAAGGCTTCATTATTTAGATATTAACATACTTATCATAAAACTAATATGAATAACATAACTAAAATCGTGCTTACTGGCGGTCCATGTGCAGGTAAGACTACTGCGTTGGTTAAGATTAACGAGCACTTTAGCAAACATGGTTACAAGGTTTTCACTGTCCCCGAGGTTCCCACAATGGTAACACAAACGGGCTGGAACTACCTGACCGACAATAAGGATTTCTATAAAGAGGGAGAGAAGGTAATTCTCGAGTTGCAGCTTGCTCTTGAGGAAAAGATGACACGCATTGCCGAGACTTGCACCGAGCCTTGTGTAATTGTGTGCGACCGTGGTGCTATGGACATCTCGGTTTATATTTCTCCTGAGATGTGGGAGGAGCTTACAGCTTCTTGCGGCACATCGACCAAGGAGTTGCGTGGCACCCACTACGACGCTGTCCTTCACCTTGTTTCGGCCGCCGATGGTGCCGAGCAATTCTATACTACTGCCAACAATGCACAACGCTATGAGCAAGCCGATGAGGCTGGACTTGCAATTGCTCGCTCGCTCGACAAGAAGATTATCCAAGCATGGACTGGTCATCACCACCTGCGTGTAATCAACAACAGCGAGGACTTTGAACGTAAGATGCAGCGTGTTATCAAGGAGATTAGCAAGGTTTTAGGTTTGCCATTGCCCATCGAGGAGGAGCGCAAGTATATCGTTGAAGTTACAGGTGAGTTGCCCGAGTGCATGGAGAGCGAGATTTCTCAAACCTACCTTGTTGCCGAGCCTGGTTGCGAGGTGCGCCTGCGTCATCGTGTGACCAATGGTGTTGTGACAAACATTCACACTACTCGTCGCAAAATCTCTGACAAAGAGGAACTTGTTACTGAACGCCATGTGACCAACAATCTGTATGAGTCAATGCTGCAGCAGGCCGATCCTTATCGCCAAACTGTTGTTAAGACTCGCAAGTCTTTCAACTGTAAAGGTCAGTTCTTTGAACTCGATACATATAAATCACCTGTCAATGATTTGGTGATTTTAGAGACAAAGGGTATCACCAGTCACAACGACCTCAAGTTGCCACCATTCTTGCGCATTGTAAAGGATATCACAGGTAATACCGACTATTTCAATATTAACTTGGCTCTCAAGAAGTAACAGTTTATGTCAAGGTGCGTTTCTCTATTGGTTTTGTGTGTTTTGACGGTGGTCAATGCTTTTGCATCAGCTCCTGCCGACACGCTTGCATTCTTCAATTTGAATCATTTTGGCGGTTGGACTTATAGCCGTCCTGATTTCGAACTGAATCGTGACAATATAAGTCATTTGCGCATTCGCCTGTATAAGTCTTCGTCGGGTGTCGACCACACGCTCACTTCACCCATGCTGTCATGCAAGGGGCGTGACTCGATTTTTGTAACGGTTGATTATGTTACCGACCTGCCCAACTATGTTGCCTCAAAGTTGCCATTAACCTTTACTTTGATAGACGAGGACTCGACAGTTGTTGCCCAGTCGGTTGTTCAGGCAAAACCTTCACTAGTTGAACAGACCGTTGAGGCCCGCATTTGCCTGCCGCTTGGTGTAGACAAACTATCGCTAAATCTTGCTGCCCTCAAGGCCGATGCCAATAATAATGGAGCAATTCGCTCGGTTGCTGTAACTGCCTGTTCTATAGATATGAAAGGCGACATTAATGGCGATGGTGCAGTGGATATAGCCGATGTTAACGCCGTCATAAACCTGATATTGTCCAGAGGTTACTTGCCCAGGGCCGATGTTAACGGCGATGGAACAATAGACATCGCCGATGTAAATGCAATAATCAATATAATCTTGCACTTACAAGCATAACATATAGAAAATAACCGATACTCATTTGCTGGGTATCGGTTATTGTTTTATCAGTTGCTGAATGTCAGTTTCTCACTATCAGCATCAATCGTTATGGGATTGTCTCTATTTACCTTCATTGCAATTATGTCTTGACTCAAACGATTCAAGATCAGGTTCTGTATAGCCCTCTTTACTGGGCGAGCACCAAACTCGGGGTCAAAGCCTGCTTGTGCAATAAACTTGACTGCCGCATCGGTAAAGTTGAGTGTGATGCCATTGTGTGCCAGCATCTTGGCAACGCCATTCAACTGCATGCCCACAATCTGCTCTATCTGTTGCTGGTCAAGAGGGGTGAACATCATTATCTCATCAATACGGTTGAGGAACTCGGGTCTGATGTTGTGACGCAACATGTCGAGTACATCAGTACGGGTTTGCTCAATGATTGCCTCACGATTGTCATCGTTCAGTTTCTCAAACTGTTCGCGTATGTGAGCCGATCCCATATTGCTGGTCATGATGATTATGGTGTTCTTGAAGTTGACGGTGCGTCCCTTGTTGTCGGTAAGTCGCCCGTCATCAAGCACTTGTAGCAATACATTAAATACTTCGGGGTGAGCCTTTTCTATTTCGTCAAAGAGTACTACGCTATATGGTTTGCGACGCACTGCCTCGGGCAACTGGCCTCCTTCGTCATAACCTACATAGCCCGGAGGCGAACCTATGAGTCGCGTAACCGAGAATTTCTCTTGATACTCGCTCATATCGATGCGTGTCATCATGTTCTCGTCGTTAAACATATAGTCGGCAAGTGCCTTTGCAAGTTCGGTCTTTCCCACACCTGTGGTTCCGAGGAATATGAACGAACCTATGGGGCGGCGAGGGTCGTTAAGGCCTGCACGGCTACGACGCACGGCGTGCGAGATTGCAGTAATTGCTTCGTCTTGTCCCACAACACGCTTGTGCAGTTCTTCCTCGAGGTGAAGCAACTTCTCCTTCTCGCTTTGCAACATCTTTGTTACAGGGATGCCTGTCCAGCGTGATACAACATAGGCAATGTCGTCGCTGTCAACTTCCTCCTTGATGAGGGCCTTGTCGCCTTGCATCTGGTGGAGTTTCTCCTGCAGCATCATGTTTTCGTCTTGCTTGCCCTTGATGCTTGAGTAGCGTATCTCGGCCACGCGGGCATAGTCGCCATTGTGCTCGGCACGCTCGGCCTCAAAGCCCAGTTGCTCTATGTCTATTTTGTTTTGCTGTATACGATTGATAATCTCCTTCTCGCTTCTCCACTTGGCATTATACTCGCTCTCGTTCTCACGCAGTTGTGCAATGGTAGCGTCAAGCTCGGCAATGCGTTGTGTGTCTCCGTCACGCTTAATTGCCTCACGCTCAATCTCTAGTTGAGCAATCTTGCGAGAGATTTCGTCAAGTCCCTCGGGCACCGAGTCCATCTCAATACGCAACTTTGCTGCAGCTTCATCTACCAGGTCAATTGCCTTGTCGGGCAAGAAACGGTCACTAATGTATCGTTGACTCAGCTCAACAGCTGCAATGATTGCGTCGTCCTTGATGCGCACCTTGTGGTGATTTTCATATCTCTCCTTCAATCCTCGCATGATGGCGATAGCGCTTTCCTCGTCGGGCTCGTCAACCATTACTATCTGGAAACGACGCTCCAGTGCCTTGTCTTGCTCAAAGTACTTCTGATACTCGTTGAGCGTAGTAGCACCTATGCTACGCAAGTCGCCACGAGCCAGAGCTGGCTTTAGTATGTTAGCGGCATCCATTGCTCCGCTGCTCTTGCCGGCACCCACCAGAGTGTGAATCTCGTCAATGAACAGTATGATATCGCCTTCGGCTTGAGTTACCTCGTTGACCACAGCCTTGAGTCGCTCTTCAAATTCGCCCTGATACTTTGCTCCAGCAATGAGTGCTCCCATATCAAGCGAGTATATCTGCTTGTGCTTGAGGTTCTCGGGTACATCGCCACGCACAATGCGCTGTGCAAGTCCTTCGACTATTGCAGTCTTGCCTGTGCCAGGCTCGCCTATGAGGATGGGGTTGTTCTTGGTGCGACGGCTCAATATCTGCAACACGCGGCGTATCTCATCGTCACGGCCTATGACCGGATCGAGTTTGCCTTGCTGGGCACGGTCGTTGAGGTTGATGGCATATTTCTCCAGTGAATTGTATTGGTCCTCGGCCCCTTGTGCAGTTGCCTTCTTGCCTTTACGCAGTTCGTCGATTGCTGCTTGCAATTCGTTTTGGGTTATACCGGCTTCCTTGAGTGCTGTAGATGCTGGCGATGAAACCTTGAATAGTGCCAGCATTAGTGCTTCGATGGTAACATATTGGTCGCCATTTTTCTGGGCCGTTTTTGACGCTTCATCCAGTACCTTACTACTGTCGTTGCTCAGGTAAGATTCTCCGCCAGTCACTTGAGGCAGGCGTGCAATGGCTGTCTCAATGCTTCTCTCAACTTGAGCAATGGGGGTGTCAAGTTTCTGGAAGATAAACTTGACTACGGCATCGTTACCTGTGACCAGGGCCTTGAGGATGTGTTCGGGCTCAATGGTTTGGTTCCCGTGTGTGCGTGCTATCTCAACAGCTCGTTGGATAGCTTCTTGACTCTTGATTGTAAAGTTGTTGAAATTCATGTGTATTATCCTTTCGTTTGTTGTTCACTGCAATACAACTCACATTCCTAAGGCTAAATGCATGACTATCACTGACAAAGTGGCACAAAAATAGCGCGACCTATGACAATAAGGCCGCGCTGATGAACTTATGTGGGTGGGTTTGTTATTTCTTTGTCAGAGCGATTACAAATGTTGCAATAGAGATGAGAGTACCTATAGAACTTGTGGTGAGTGCAAGTGCGGGAGGTACATTCCATGCCGAGCGAGCCTTGCTTGCATTGGGTTCTACGTAGATGCAATCGTTTTGTTGCAGGTAGAAGTCGGGCGAAACGATAAGGTTCTTGTCGTTAAGGTTAATGGTCTTGATTTGACGAGAGCCGTCGGCCTTAGTGCGTACAATCATGATGTTGTCACGCTTGCCCTTGATTGTAAGGTCACCTGCCATTGCAATAGCCTCAAGGATGTTGAGGCGGCCATTTGTTGCCTTAATCACGCCGGGATTGTTAAACTCACCAAGGCAATATACCTTGAAGTTCTGGATACGTACTTCTACACCAGGCTTAACGTTGAGGTAGCGTGGATAGATGAGGCCAGCGATATATTCCTCAGTAGCAGCCTTGGTCATACCTCCTACGTGCAAGCGACCAAGCATGGGGAACTCAATGTCAC
>JAGHTV010000002.1 GCA_018065165.1 Candidatus Sodaliphilus fimicaballi
CGGTATGCGCCCACGATGTTGCGTCTCTCGGGGTTCCACACCAGCAGTTGTTTGCAAGGATTGTCCATGGTGTCAAACTCGTCGATGTCGCATCCCTTACCAGTACCGCCTCCACCAGCACGGAATGCCAGTTCACGCAGACGCCCTATCTCACGCATGGTGTTAGGGGCGCAGTGAGCGTCGACCACATAGATGCGGTTGCCGGCCTTGTTGGTGTTGCGCAACAGTCGGTCCTCGGTGAGTTCCGCCTCAATTAGGCTGGGATTTATGGCGGCAATAACGGGTTCTATCATAGCGGCTTATTTTATTAGCGAGTAAACAATGTCTCGCAGGCGGGCCGCCTCGTCGAGCGGTCGTGCTGCGTCAAGGCTTTGCCATGCAATGGGTTCGCCCATGTATATCTTGAATGTTGAGTTGCGTTTCTTGAACATCTCGTCGGGCAGATACAGCATCTCTATGTTGAACTTGATGCCCAGGCGTTTGCGCCACTTGGCCAGACGGTAGAAGAAACGAGAGTTCACGGCGTCAACATATACCGGCACTACATCGCGCTGGTCGTGTACTGCGTGTACCACGGCATGCTTGTTCCACTTGAGGTCGGCCACGGTGCCATCGTCTTGCAGTCGCGAGCATAGTCCGGCAGGGAAGGTGAGCATCTGGTTGTCGCTGCTGTATTGCTGGCTTATGAGTGCTGCCGCCTCGCGTGACTGTCGGCCATGCTTGTTAATGGGCATGAATATGCTTTGCAGTGGCTTGATGGCCATGAGCAGGTCGTTGACCATAAAGCGTATGTTGCCATCATAGTGGCGACCCACACGTGAGATGAGTGCCACACCATCGAGTCCGCCCAGCGGGTGATTGGATACAAAGACGTATCGCTTGCCAGACTGCAGGTGTTGCATGCCCTCGATGTCGACATTCACATTGAGGTAGTTGAGCACATGCTCGGCAAAGTCAACTCCCTCGAGGCCGTGGCCTGTAGCCAGCACATCGTTTATGACATCCTCGTGTATAGTACGCTTGAGCCACTTTGTCGCCCAGTGGGGGACAAAGCGGTAGTGCCGCGGTAGTCGAGATCGCAGCAGGGCGTCAATGTCTATTTTAAGGATTTCGTCACTCATTATCTCACAAAGATAATGAGATTTTTAATAATACCGAAGAGAAAACGGAAAAAAGACTGTGAATGAGTATAAAAAACACGATGTGTAGGTATGTGACAAAGAGCGTTAAGCCATTTTTGCCTAACGCTCTGTGTAGCCCATAGCAGAATCGAACTGCTCTTTCAAGAATGAAAATCTTGCGTCCTAGCCGATAGACGAATGGGCCAACTCACGCCATGCGCACCCACCTGGGAGTAACGCCGCGTGTATTTGGTACTCGCTATTAGCCCAGCTTGTTGATGTAGAGAGCCAACTTAGACTTCAGTTTAGAAGCCTTGTTCTTCGAGATCACGTTCTTGCGAGGCAGCTTGTCGAGCATAGAAGAAACTTTCTTGTGTTGCTCAGTAGCAGCAGCCTTGTCGGTCATCTTGCGCAGGTCGCGTACAGCGTTGCGCATAGTCTTTGCATAGTAACGGTTACGAAGTTTGCGAGCCTCTGATTGGCGGATTCGCTTGATTGCTGATTTATGGTTTGCCATAATTAAAATTTATATTCTTAGTCTGTTTTTTGTTATTATTTAGTAGCCCATAGCAGAATCGAACTGCTCTTTCAAGAATGAAAATCTTGCGTCCTAGCCGATAGACGAATGGGCCCTCCCGCAAAAATGCGACTGCAAAGATAGAAACTCTTTTTCAATTGGCAAAATTTAACACAAAGAAAACGAGTTTTTTGGCCGTTTTTTTAAGATTTTATAGCAAAATACGCAAAAAAATAGTACCTTAGCGACTGAAAAATCAAGTCAATACACTGTTACAGTAATGTTTGAGAAGCTCAATGGCATAGTATTAAATGTGGTCAAGTACAGCGATCGCAACAACATCGTGCATGTATACACCGACAAGCACGGACTGATGTCGTTTGCCGTACCACAGGGCAATACCAAGGGTGCCCGCATGCGCAACTCGATGCTCATGCCATTGTCGCTTATCGAGATGGAGGCTCGCCTTGTCCCCAATCGCGAGCTGGCATCGATGCACGATATGCGTCGCACCGAGCAGTTGATGACCATCTATTGTGACCCGGTCAAGAGCGCCGTTGCCATGTTTATGAGCGAAGTGCTCACGCATGTGATTCAGGAGCGTGAGGAGAACGCCGCTTTGTATACATATATATATAAGGCAATACAGTTGCTTGAGCACTCTAGCCGAGGCATCGCCAACTTTCACATCTGTTTCTTGTTTCGCCTAGGAGTGTTGTTAGGTATAGAGCCCGATGTTGTCACCTACCAGCCGGGATATTGCTTCGACATGAACGAGGGACAGTTCGTTTATCAGCCCAAGCCTGGAAGCCGCTATCTGGGGCCAGCCCGTGCTCGGGCCATCGTGTTGCTGTCACGCATGCGATTTGACAACCTGCACCTGTTCAAGTTCAACCGTGAGCAGCGCAACGAGGTGCTCGATGTCATACTTGACTATTATAAGATACACAACTCCACACTGGGCACACTACGTTCTCCCGAGATACTCAAGCAGCTCTTTGTGTAACCCCCGCAACCGACGGTATTTTGGATAAAAATACCGGTTTTTGCAACATTTTTCACGCTTTTACTTGTATTATATAAGCAAAAGCACTAATTTTACATCAATTTTTCAAAACAACACATAGGAATTACACAAACATTAAATATACACGCTTATGAAGAAATCATTACTTTTAGGTTTAGCTGCCGTAATGGGCATGTCATTACAGGCACAGCAGCTCACCGCTGCCACCCAGTTATCACACCCGATGAAGCGCCAGAGCGTCACCCTGAGCGAACGCGCCGAGAAGGCTTCGTTTGCAGCCAAGAAGGCGAAGAAAGTTTCCACCAAGGCCGAGGCTCCCGTCACTGACCAGCCCGCAGGTGTGCTTTTCGACAACATGTATGTTACCAGCGAGGCTTACGGCCTGGGCTGGGGCGACATCTACTACCAGGAGGTTGACGGCGGCTACGGCGCTGTCGTGGTGGGCGACGACGGTTGCCTGTACATCAACGGACCGCTGTCTCAGGCTTACGTGTGGGGGCTGGGCTATCCCTGGATCAAGTGCGAGAAGGTCGAGGGCCAGGACGGCGTTTACGAGATGACAACGCCTCAGCCCTACGCACTCGACTACGGCGACCTGTACTACATCGAGCGACTCAAGTTTGACGAGGACCTGGAATCGTACGTAGTGGACGAGACCAACAACAAGGTGCGCTTCTCATGGAAGGACAACACGCTCACACAGCTTGACGACTGCTTCGTGGGCCTGTGCGACGAGACACACGACTGGTTCTACATGGCCGACAACAGCATCAAGTATGAGGTCAACAACGACAAGGTGGTCGAGATTCCCAGCCAGGGATATGAACCCGCCGACATACGCATGGACTACAAGGATGATCCCGAGGACCTGACCAGCGAGGATAAGAAGATGCTCACCATGTATGCTCCCCTGGACGAGACAGCAACCGCTGCCTATCTCACAGGACTGGAGCCTAACCTGCCCGACGCAGCCGTCATGTACCAGGGCGACGAAGCTACACAACAGGTTATATTCCCCGGCGGACAGTATCTGGGAGTGGACATGGAATACAGTTCACACATGTACCTGCTCTGCGGTGACGCCAAGGTGGTAGGTTCTGGCGACAATGCTTACTTCAACTACGACGTGACCGACAAACTGACAATGACATTTGACGAAGCGACCGAAACCACAGCGGCACCCTACCCCGCATCGTTCATCGTGAACTGCGGCCGCAGCAAGCTCTACATCGCCGACGAGTTTGTCGCTCCCCGCTTCACCGCTATCGAAGACAAGGCCGCAACTCCCGCCGACCCCACTGGCCTCAACGTGAAGGAGTCAAGCAACTTTGACATCGTCAAGTTCGTCATCCCCGATGTAGACGTACAGGGAGAGGAACTCAACAACAAGAAACTCTTCTACAACATCTACTACAACGACGAGGTTTACACCTTCGACCCCGAACTGTTCGTAGGTCTTGACGCACCTCTCACCGATGTTCCTTACGGCTTCTCTGAGCCCGAGTATGACATCTACATGAGTTCGTCTTCTAAGGTCAACACCATCTACTTCTACGACCAGGGTTACGACAAGATAGGCGTACAGAGCGTTTACCGCGGTGGCAAACAGGAGAACCGCAGTAACATCGTTTATTACCACCGCTCAACCTCGGGCATCGACAGCCTCAACGCCGACGTGCGCACAGTGAAGAGCGAGACCTACTACAACGTAGCAGGCCAGAAGGTTAACGCCGACGCAAGCGGACTCGTCATCAAGAAGATCGAGTTCACCGACGGAACGACAGCCACATACAAGGTTATCAAGTAAGCCACACCCCCGGCAGGACGACACCCCCACCCGGGAAACCATACAAGCCATCGCCCATCCCCCACCGGGCGATGGCTTTTTCGTGCACAGCTCCGCGTAGAAATCACTGGAGTATCTGATTTTTCAGAAATTAGAATAATTCAAATAATTTCTTATGTCAAAAATAAAAATCTACTGAATCGGCTAAATCAGCGTGAACCATTTATGAACAAAAGAGTGAGACTCGTGAGATCTGCTCGGGTGGGAGGACGCAAAAAGCTATTGCTCCTATATACCACGAGCACGGGGCAAACGTTAAAAAATGGTATTTTCTTTCAACAATCGTAAAAATATCCCATAAACGATAGTTTGTTTTACGGAAAAAGCAGTACCTTTGTGCGAATTTTTTAGTAATTATACCCAATAATACCTTTTATAGGAATTTTAGACGTATGATGTCAACGTTAACAATATTAATTGTTCTTGTGTTCTTGGTGGGCTATGCTTCGATAGCCCTAGAGGCCGTAACAAGAGTCAACAAGGCTGCTGTTGCCTTGCTCATGTTTGTTCTTACCTGGACATTGTTCATGATGTCACCAGGCGAGTATATCCATGTCGCCGATGGTGTTTCAATCTATACCCATGTTAATGAAATGATCGAGCGTCACCTGGGCGAGACAGCTACAACGCTGTTCTTCCTCATGGGTGCAATGGCTGTGGTCGAGGTGGTTGACCGCAATGGTGGTTTCAACTTTGTACGCACGCTCATGCGCACTCGCAGCAAGCGTGCCCTCATGTGGCGTGTTGCCTTCATGACATTCCTGCTCAGTGCCATACTCGACAATCTCACTACAAGCATCGTCATGGTGATGCTGTTGCGCAAGCTGGTCAAGGATGTTCGCGACCGTGTGCGTTTTGCAGCACTCATCGTGGTGGCTGCCAATGCCGGTGGCGCATTCTCGCCCATAGGCGATGTTACCACTATTATGCTCTGGAACTCGGGCATGATTACGGCAGGTGGAGTTATCAAGGAGCTCTTTATCCCCTCGCTGGTGGCTATGCTGGTGCCTGCGTTTATGCTGCAGCTGCAGCTCAAGGGTGAGCTTGAGGCTCCCGAAGCTATCGATGGAGAGCAGGTCGATGAGCTTAATGCCCATCAGCGCCGCACGGTGTTTTTCATGGGTGTGGGCGGCTTGATGTTTGTCCCCGTTTTCCATAGTCTTACCGATTTACCCCCATTCATGGGCATCTTGCTCGTGCTGGGCTCTTTGTGGCTCATCACCGAGTTGTTCTATGGCACCAAGCGTCTCAAGAAGCGTGACAATATCAAGAATCGTGTGAGTCGCCTACTGGGCAAGATCGACATGAGTACCATCATGTTCTTCCTGGGCATCCTCATGGCAGTAGGTTGCCTCGAGGAGGTGGGCGTGCTTCACCTGCTGGGCGTGTGGCTCAACGATGTATCGTGCGGTAACCACTATGTGGTGACAGGCCTTATCGGTGCCATCTCGAGTATCGTCGACAATGTGCCTCTGGTGGCTGGTTGCATGGGTATGTATCCCATTGCTCCCACTGGCGACATGGCTGTTGATGGTGTCTTCTGGCAGTTGCTGGCTTACTGTGCTGGCGTGGGCGGTTCGCTGCTCATCGTGGGATCGGCTGCAGGTGTCGTTGTCATGGGTCTGGAGAAAATCACCTTTGGCAACTACATGAAGCACATGACTCTGCTGTCACTTGTGGGCTATCTGGCTGGTATGTTTACTTACTACCTGTTGCGCACATTTGTATTCTAAGGCAAGATTACAGTATTTACATAGAAGGGTGGGCGAGGTCATGTGGCTTTCGCCCACTGATTTTTATGGGTGTACAACCTTAATTAGCAGTTTTTAAGGAGATTGTTGCGAGAGAAAGAAAAAAAATAATTATTTTTGCATCCCAAATGAAGATAGGAAACATAGATTTAGGATATCGTCCGGTCATGCTGGCTCCCATGGAGGATGTGACCGATATCTCGTTCAGGAAGATATGCCGCGAGCAAGGGGCTGACATGGTGTACACCGAGTTTGTCAGCGCCGATGCCCTGGTGCGCAGCATCAACAGCACTGTGCGCAAGCTCAACATCAATCCTGGCGAGCGTCCGGCTGCTATCCAGATCTATGGTCGCGATGTCGACTCGATGGTCGAGGCTGCCCGCATTGCCGAGGCGGCTGGCCCCGAGGTCATCGACATCAACTTTGGCTGTCCTGTCAAGAAGGTGGCAGGCAAGGGTGCTGGTGCAGGCATGCTGCGCAATGTGCCACTGCTGCTCGACATTACACGCGAGGTAGTGAAGGCAGTTAAGCTGCCCGTGACCGTCAAGACACGCTTGGGCTGGGACCACAACAGCAAGCACATAGTTGAGTTGGCCGAGCAGTTGCAAGACTGTGGCATTCAGGCCTTGACTATACACGGTCGCACACGCTCACAGATGTACAATGGCGAGGCCGACTGGACCCTCATAGGCGAGGTCAAGAACAACCCACGCATGACCATACCCATCATAGGCAATGGCGACATCACCAGTCCGCAAAAGCTAGTCGAGTACTACGACCGCTATGGCGTTGATGGCATCATGGTGGGGCGTGCCTCGATAGGCGCTCCATGGATTTTCAAGGAGATGAAGCACTACATGGCCACAGGTGAGATGCCCGTGATTTCCGATACCGAGAAGATGACGCTCATACGCCGACAGATCGACGAGAGCATCGACCGCATCGAGGAGTATCGTGGCATATTGCACATACGCCGTCACCTGGCGGCTACACCGCTGTTCAAGGGCATTTACGACTTCCGCTCAACTCGCATTGCCATGTTGCAGGCCAACACACGCGACGAGCTCGTAGCCATACTCGACCATGTCGAGAAGGACATACTGCCTCATCGCAACGAAAAGATTAAACTTACAGAACATAATATAGAAAACACATGAAAAGAAGACACCGCATTATCTTAACATTATGCATTGCTCTGCTTGCCCCCATTGCAGCAGTAGCCCAAGAGGTTTTACACGATGTGAAAGTGGGCGATTTCAACATCCTTATTGTAAAAGACAACATCGACGTGAAGTATGTTCAAGACGCTAGCAAGGCCGGACACGTGACATTCACATCGACCAAGAAGGTTGCCGACTGCCTCATATTCACCAACAACGGCAAGGGCAAGCTCAAGATTGAGACAATGGACGACCTGATATCTAAAGAGGGCAAGACTCCCGTGCTCACTGTATATTCGTCGGACCTGCACTGGTGCGAGAATGATGCTGATAGCACCTTGGTCATCTCTACTCCCATCAAGCGTGACGAGTTTGGTGCACACTTGGTTGGTAACGGCAAAATCGAGATAAAGAATGTTACAGTAGAGCGTTTGCGCCTCAATAGTGTTACAGGTAGTGGCAAGATCATTGCTGCTGGCAAGTGTGGCTTGCTCAACTCACGTGTGCTGGGCTCGGCATTTGTCGACGCCCTGAAAGTTGTAGCTGCCAGTGTCAACGCTCACACAACAGGCACAGGTACGTTAAAGTGCAACATTGATGGCGGCGACCTCAATGTAAAAGGTAGCGGCACAATATATTACAAGGGTAAACCATCCAACACCAAGCGTCGCAAGATTCTGGGCTCACTCAAGTTGATTTCACTCGACAATCCCGATCAAGACAAGACCGACAAGAAACAAGAAAAGAAGTAACCCGCTAGTGCTTGAGGGTTTGCCCAGGCACACAGTCACATATACTGCCACCGCATGAGGTAATCCCCATGCGGTGGCCTTGTTTTACTCATTATCTCCCGACGGAAAACCGCCAAGCACGGCGGCTATAATCCCGCTGCTGACGCTACGGGCACGGTGATGCTGCGAGAGTGTTTTTCCCTCTCACAGAAAGCACAGAAACCACAAAGTTTTAATTCACAAAAAATTAATTTCTTTAATTTGAGGGAGAGGGAAAACGCTATCGCGAAGCAATCTGTTTAATCAAGAATGAATTCCCTAAAGATAT
>JAGHTV010000405.1 GCA_018065165.1 Candidatus Sodaliphilus fimicaballi
AGATTTAACAGATGGATTCGCTATAGCGACTACAGATAATCAGAAAATCCGTAGTTCTTTTTTAGACAGAAGAACAGAAGAATTAATAAATCAAGAACAGAATATAAATCTGTGTAATCAGCGAAATCTGTTGTTTAAAAAAAACACAGAAGATACAGATAATCAAAAAAAAAGACAAAATGACATAAAACAAAAAGAGACGCCTTTGTAGCGTCTCTTCTGCGCTTCAAGATGGACTTGAACCAACGACCCCATGATTAACAGTCATGTGCTCTAACCAACTGAGCTATTGAAGCAAAATGTTTTGTATGTGCGCTTCAAGATGGACTTGAACCAACGACCCCATGATTAACAGTCATGTGCTCTAACCAACTGAGCTATTGAAGCGGGTTGCGACACGCGTTTCGCGAATTGCGGTGCAAATTTAGTCTCAATTATTGAATTGTGCAACACTTTTCTCAAAAATTATTAAAAAAATGTCGTTTTTTGTGGTAATAGGCGTGGTTTTTCGCCTTTATGTAGTACTTTAGCGGTCTAAAATAATGCAACGATGAAAAAAAACTTGCTCAAAATTGCCGCCGCAACATTGTTGGCGGCGCTTGTCATGCCCAGCGCTCTGGGCGACAACAAGGACAACGACCTGGCTGCAGCATCGAGAAACCTCGATATTTTCAACAATCTATATAAGGAGTTGAACACTTTTTATGTTGATTCCATCAACGCCAAAAAGTCGATTGAGACGGCCATCAATGCCATGCTCGACGACATTGACCCCTACACCGAGTACATGCCTGCCGACCAGCAGGAGGAATTCCGCACCCTCACTACTGGCGAGTATGGTGGCATAGGCTCTTACATCATGCAACGCAAGGGTGACAAGCCTGGCGTGTACATCTCGGGTCCCTACAAGGGCAGCCCCGCTGCCAAGGCTGGTCTGCGTCCCGGCGACCGCATCGTGAAGATTGACGGCGACAGCGTGATAAGCTGGTCGAGCGACAGCGTGAGCAGTCACCTCAAGGGTCAAGCCAACACTCACCTCACTCTCACCGTAGAGCGTCCGTGGGTCGAGGATAGCATCATCACCGTTGACCTCACCCGCGAGACCATCAAGGTTGACCCCGTGCCCTACTATGGCGTGGTGCGCGGTTGCATAGGCTATGTAAACCTTACCACATTCAACGAGCAGTCGGCCCAGCGCGTTAAGGATGCAGTGCTCGAGCTCAAGAAGGACCCCAATGTCAAGTTCCTCGCACTTGACTTGCGCGGCAATGGCGGCGGTCTCATGGAG
>JAGHTV010000386.1 GCA_018065165.1 Candidatus Sodaliphilus fimicaballi
TAATAATCGAGTAATGGAGAATGATTATAAGGTGGTGAAGTCGCAGGATGTGTGGAGTGAATTGTACTTTTATCAAAAAGCCAATACTCTATATCATCTTACCTTTGTATTCGCCCATCGCTATTTGTCTAACAAGGATCGCACTGTTGACCAAATGGTTCAGGCGGCGCGAAGTGGAAAACAAAACATTGTTGAAGGCCTAGCCGATGGCGTAACTTCGTCAGAGATGCAACTCAAACTCATTAATGTGGCTAGAGCGAGTCTTCACGAGTTGCGCGAGGATTACCACGATTACTTAGATTCTCGCCAACTTAAATTGTGGGACTCTTTGCACCCGCGATATAACTCAATGCTTACATTCTGTCGAGAACACAATAAAATTGATGATTATCGCCCTTATTTTGAAAAGTGGAATGACGAGGAGATGTGCAATATCGCAATCACTGTGTGTCACATGACCGACCGTATGCTATCCACATTTATTGAAAAACTTGAGAAAGACTTTGTTGAGAACGGAGGCATTAAAGAAAGGATGTATAACGCACGTACCGGCTATCGCAACGCTATGGTTGATAACCTTAAAGCAGAGATAACCCGCTTGAAGTCGCTGCTCGACTCAAATGGAATAAAATACTAACTCGTATACTTTTAAAATCTCTAGATAATCTAGAATTTCTAGAAAAACTAGACAGAAAACATCACTGGCGACTACCTTCATGGTGGTCGCCAGTGTTGTATAGTTTATGGGTGGCTAGGTCCTCTAGAATGTCTAGGATCTCTAGGCTTTTAGGATTATATTTATGATAGCGTTGATGTCGGCAATGTCGATTGTGCCGTCGTTGTTGACATCGGCCAGGGGGTAATCGCTGGGTGATGCAAGGTTCAGTATTACATTGATTGCCGCGTTTACATCGGCTATGTCTACTGTTCCATCGCCGTTCACGTCGCCAGTGATGGCTGGTGTGCCGCCTGTAACGTTAATTACGCATGTAGCACTGCTGCCACCGTCCATTGCTGTGGCTGTTATAGTGGCTGTGCCAGGGCCTGCAATCTCAACGATGCCACTACGCACGCGTGCTACGCGTTCGTTGCTCGATGTCCATGCCACGCGGCGATTGGTTACTGCCGTTGGGGTAAACTCGTGGTTGATGACGATGGTGTCTTGTGTGCCCATCTCAACGGTACGCTCGGTGGCCGACAATGTGAGTCGGGTACTAATAACGGACTCTTGCTGGCGGGCCTGACGATAGAGGTAGGGCAGTTGCAGGGTCTTGCTGGTATAGTTCCAGAAGCGTGCATACGAGCCGCTGGGAGCGTTGTAACGCATGGTACCATACTTGGTGTTGGTGCTGGCTATGGTGGCACCGTCGTAGCCCATGGTTATGTCCCAAGTGGTCACGCCCTCGTCCCACGCGAGGCTTTGTGCCGCCTTGGCACCGAGTCGTTGTCCGTGCTGGTCGGTAAGTGTCCAGTGGCCGTCGGCAGTCTTGTTGGCAGTGAAAATAGAGATAAACGGGTCATCAACTTTGGTGGTTGACACAACTCCTATGGCGTCAAGATAGTGCGATGTATCCATACCATCGATGTCGCCAGCAGCGTTGCCACTGCGATACATAATCACGCGGTCGCCGTCGTTAAGGGTGCCTTTGGCCTCAATCTTTTCATATATCCAGGGTAGTGATGACTCGGTAACTACGCCTGGTCCGGGAGTGTAGTCGATAGTTATGGCATCGATGTAAACTGAGCCCTCGGGAGTGCCACCCTTGATGGTAATGCCCACCTCGGCATCGTCAGCCACGGTGATGGGCGCGTCAAACTGCTTGTTGATGTCTACATAAATGTGCAGGTCTTTGCTTACCCAGCGGCCAAACCACAGCTCGCTGGCAAAGTCCTCGCTGCGAATGCTATATAACTCCTCGCCGTCGGCAGTTACCTTGAGAGCAAACGTGCCGGCCTTGTTGTTGGAGCACATGGCTAGCGTGATGCCATTGATGGTACAATGGTCCCAACCCTCGAGCCATAGCGTAGCCTCACGGTTACGGGGCACCTGATTGTAACGGTTGCCTGTTGTTGCACCATACTCGTTTTCAAACCATACATAGCTGCCTGCGGGACGCACGCCACAGGGAGCGAGCGTAAATTCGCCCGTAGACTTGTTAAACTCGGTAATGCTATAAGTTATGGACTCGCTCCAGCAGTTAATGGCTATAAGCATTGCAATTATCATTGCTAGATAGCGAGAGTTTGTTGCCTTGAGGTTCATTGTTGTATATGCTAGATAGTGAATTCTTGAGTGAATGATAGTGCAGGAATTCTGTCGGTTGTTCCGTTGCTACTTTACGGCGTTACCGCGTAATTTTAGCCTGATTGTGGGTTGTGGGGCGGTGGTGTGCAGGATGATTTCCTTTTCAAACTCGCCGTCGGGTCGTCCCAGTGTGTCATAGGTCACGCTCACAGTGGCCTTCTCGCCTGGGGCGATAGGATCTTTAGGGTAGGTGGGTACGGCACAGCCACATCCGCTCAATGCCCCCAGGATGATAATGGTGCTATCGCTGCGGTTGACTGCTGTGTACTGGCAAGTGATATAGCCCGCGTTGACGCTCACCGTGCCAAAGTCGTGCTCGGTCTTGTCCCACACTAGCCCTGTGGAGTCGGCTACCTCGCAGGCTCCCGATGTGAGTGCTATGCACGCCGCAATTATTGCAAATAGTCTCCTTATCATAGTGCAAAGTTAGTAATTATGGCTTGATAGACAAACTCAAATTCTCATAAAATAGTTGACTAATTGCAAAATAAAAAAAAATGTGCTAACTTTGCCTTTTGATAAATAATTGACACTATGCAATACTGGATAAATCAAAACGGTGTACAGGCAGGTCCCGTGACACGCGAGGAACTTGAGAAGATGGCCGTCAGTGCCGATGCCTATGTGTGGCGCAGTGGTCTTGACGACTGGGTTAAGATTACTTCACTGCCCGAGTTGGCAGGTGTTGTTTCGTCACAAGCCGAGGCTGTTGAGCAGCCCGCTCCCGTTGAGGGTACACCCATCGAGGAGGTTGCCCCCGTTGAGGAAGGCCCCGTTGAGCAACCCGATACCGAACCCGCTGCCGAAACACAGTCCGAGGTTCCTGAGCAAGAAGTCGCTGTGGGTGAACCCGTTGAACAACCCGCACAAGAGCCTGCTCCTGTCCAACCTCAATACATTGCACCCCAGCAGCAAGCTCCCAAGCGTCCTGCTTGCCCTCCCACCAACCTGGTGTGGGCAATTATTGCAACCGTAATGTGCTGTCTGCCATTGGGTATCGTAGCAATAATTTACTCTAACAAGGTGACTGCGCGCTACTATGCAGGCGACTATGAGGGTGCCGAGCGTGCCAGTGAGACGAGTGCTTGGTGGTGTATAGGCACCATCGTTGCAGGCTTGGCTCTGTCACCGCTGGTTTCTTTAATCCAGATGTTGATTACAATGTGATGCGACGCATTATCGTAATAATAGTCATAGTGGTCGCTGCCTTGATGGCGGCGACCATATATTTTAACTTCGACCCCGCCAGCTCGGGGTTGTTTCCTCGTTGCATCTTCTACTCGCTCACGGGCTACAAGTGCCCAGGTTGTGGCACACAGCGTGCCATACACGCCTTGCTGCATGGTGAAGTGCTCACGGCGTGGCATTACAATGCTGCGCTGCTAGTTGCGATACCTGTCATTGCCCTGTATGGGTATGCCGAGTTGCGTCGCGAGTCGAGTCCTAGGATGTATGCCCGCCTCAATTCACCGGTTGCTATAATAACCATCATAGTGGCTGTGATGCTGTGGTGGATACTGCGTAACCTGCTGTGAACAAGGAAATACTACGCATAGCACTTCCTGCCATCGTGGCCAATGTGACAATCCCGTTGCTGGGGTTGCTCGATACCGCCATTGCCGGTCATCTGGGCTCGCCTGCCTATATTGGCGCTGTAGCCGTTGGGGCTATAATGTTCAATATGGTCTATTTCTGTTTCGGGTTCTTGCGTATGTCAACCTCGGGGCTCACAGCCCAGCAATATGG
>JAGHTV010000555.1 GCA_018065165.1 Candidatus Sodaliphilus fimicaballi
GTCTCTAGCAGTCCATCGCTGTGACGCAGTACCAGTTTGCGGCCAGCATAGTCGTCCCAATAGAACTTTGTGCGCAGGCCATCGGCTTGAGTGTAAACGCCAGTACCATCGCTGTAGAATACATATCTGTGCCACTCGCCGGGGTGCAGGTCATACTCGTGGCTGCCTTCGCCATATGCTACACTTTCCCATGTGCCGAGGAAGGGTGCGTCGTAATAAGGATCGTGCTCGTAAACGCATGAGCTAAATGCTACTCCTATCAGAGCTAACATCATCAGTTGGTAAATCTTTTTCATATTAGTAGAATTTTAGGAGTTTCTAATTAGTTTTAATTGCTTTTTAGACTGCAAATGTGCGATAAGGTTTAACGCGGGTGCAAAGTTAGCAAAAAAAGAGCATACGAGGCGACTCGTTTCGCGAAAAATGAGTAACTTCGCACCATAATATTAGAATTAAGCAATGAAAAAGATACTTATCACTGGTGCAGGTGGTTTCATAGGCGGCTTCCTCGTTGAGGAGGCGTTGAAGCGTGGTTTCGAAACTTGGGCTGCTGTGCGTCGCACCACGAGTCGTGAGTTTCTCAAGGACGAACGCATCAACTTCATAGAGCTCGACTTTACCGATAGCGATATACTCGAGAAGCAGTTGCAAGAGCACATTGCCGAGCATGGCAAGTGGGACTATGTGGTTCACAACTTGGGTGCTACCAAGTGTACCAACTACATTGAGTTTGAACGCGTCAACTATGGGTATATGCGAGCTCTGGTCGATACGCTCGACGACATTGATGCACGCCCCGAGGTGTTCCTGCTCATGAGCAGCCTGAGCGTGATGGGACTGGGCGACGACAAGAACTATACACCATTTGCCCAGGGTATGATACCCAACCCCAATACCTGCTATGGCATGTCAAAGCTCAAGGCCGAGACCTACTTGCAGATGATACCTGATAAGTATCCGTTCACCATCTTCCGCTGCACGGGCGTCTATGGCCCTCACGAGAAGGACTATTACCTGATGATGAAGAGCATCAAGCAGGGGTTTGACTTCAGCGTAGGTTACAAGAAGCAGATGCTCACATTCATCTATGTCAAGGATTTGGCTTGTGCCGTTATGGACGCGTTGGCCAAGGGACCGTTGCGCAAGGCCTATTACATAAGCGAGGATCGCGGCTATACCCAAAAGGAGTTCCGCACCATGGTGTGCAAGTCGCTAGGCAAGAAGTTTGCCCTGCCCATCGTGTGTCCATTGTGGGTGGTGAAAATTGTGTGCAAGGTACTGTCGTGGTATGGCAAGGTTACACTCAAGCCCACCACGCTCAACAACGACAAGTTCAAGATACTCAAGCAACGCAACTGGCTGTGCGACATTACTCCAGCCAAGCAAGACTTCGGGTTCTCGCCCAAGTACTCGCTCGAGCAAGGCGTTAACGAGGCAATCGAGTGGTATAAGCAAGCCGGATGGCTGTAAAACGCAAACGTTAACGCAAACGCAAACGCGAACTTGGGGGCTACGAAATCGCTTCGCTACGAAAAACGCAAACTTGCTGGGGATATTAAACTGACAGAACCGAGCCGTTAGGAGAGCTCAAGGGAGTGAGTAGCGGTTAGTGGGGCAACCCCGTGCCGCTAATTGCGAACCTCCCTTAAATTAAAATTAATTAATATAATAAAGCCTTGAGC
>JAGHTV010000475.1 GCA_018065165.1 Candidatus Sodaliphilus fimicaballi
GAGAAAGTACAGGTTCTGTCTACTGGTTCTATTGTAGAGTTCCGGACATCGCCTTGCATCATATGATGGTCGGCGGGTGAGATTTCTATGTTCTTATCAGGCACGATTCCCTTGACTCCGCAACTCGATAAACATGAAGCCACACTGAGTCCCAAACCCGCAAGGACAACAGCCTTGCCAAGTGAGCGTCGCAAACTCAACTGCTGCTCGAGATAACGAACCTCTTCCTCACATGCGGGGCAAGAGCCAGGACAGTCTCCCTTGTGGTTGCACACATTGGGGGGGTGTAATCAATGCTATTGGCATCAGCAATCTTCTGGCGTACGGCCTTGAGTTCTTGGCACACTTTCTTTCCGTTTTCCATTTTATTCTTTTTTATTGCGTATCAAATAATTAAACTCATCAAAGTTCTTTACGCCCATTCCCTTTAACACATGCCTGCTGTGGTCCACATCGGCCTGGGTATTACAATCGGGAATGTGCGGCAGTCGCACTGTCACCTTATCGGCAACATCGGGTTGCGACATCAGCCACTCAAGATTGGTAAGCAGGTTATCCTGCGACAAGCGGGTGTAGTCCTCGTATATGTCACGATTCATGTCCTTGATGTCAATGAAATATTTGTTCACATAAGGGAACACCCTTTCCAGATGCTCAAGTGGGACATTGAGAGAAGTCTCAAGCGTTATATTCCAGTTAGGGTCGCATATCTTGCAGAACTCCTCAATAAAACAACTGTTAAGTAAGGGCTCACCACCGCCAAAGGTGATACCACCGTCGGTAGCAAGGAAGTATAAATTATCAACCATCACCCTATCCAAGAGTTCGGCAGGAGTGAGACGAAGCACAGAGGCCTTCTCGTCATGGCATTGGTCGTTAAGACAATACCTGCAACGAAGCGGGCAACCAGTAAAGGCACACAAGGTAACAACACCATGACCATCGATGCCAAGGCGATGTCTATTTACTCCTATAAAAGAAGCTTTATTTTCCATCTATATGATATTCTTCGTCGCGCATGTTGGCTTGTATCTCGCCCATCTCGAGCATCTCGAGTTCTAAAGAATCATTGTCATCGGGAAAGAAACCAACGGTATCGGCAACATCACCCTGAAGTTCATGTATTGTATCTATTTCAGTGATATCACCTGCTGTATCGTTTGAAGATGAAGAACAAGAACACGATGCAACTGAAAGACCAAGTCCAGCAATAACAACAGCCTTGCCGAGCATGCGACGCATGTTTAACTCATTTTCTATATAACGGACCTCACTCTCACACTTGGGGCAAGTTCCTTTGCATTCACCCTGGTGGGTACACTCAGTGGGATTGTATTCAATACCATTAGCATCGGCAATTTGTTTTCTAATTGCCTTAAGCTCGTTACACACCTTTTTGCCTCTTTCCATAATAGTATATTAGTTAACAGGTTTCAGTTCATCAATCGCACTAGGCATATAACTGTCAGTCTCAACTTCGTCAAAAAGCATTGCCGGCTTAATGCCACATAGTACTTGTACCATTGCTACGACAACATTGGCACCATTTGATGCAGGAGCAAATTGTCCTTTA
>JAGHTV010000525.1 GCA_018065165.1 Candidatus Sodaliphilus fimicaballi
ATGGAATTTAGCCCACTTACAGCCGTATCGCCCATCGATGGTCGTTACAACGGCAAAACAAGTATGCTTAGCCGCTATTTCTCAGAAGCGGCATTGATTAACTATCGTGTAAAGGTAGAGGTTGAGTATTTTATCGCACTTTGCAATGTTCCGTTGCCACAGCTTAGCACTGTTCCTGCAAGTGTTCACGAGCAGTTGCGTGACATCTATCGCAATTTCACTGTTGCCGATGCACAGCGTGTCAAGGATATTGAGTCTGTGACCAATCATGATGTAAAGGCTGTTGAATATCTGCTCAAGGAGAAGTTTGACGAACTTGGCCTGGCTCAGTACAAGGAGTTTATCCACTTTGGTCTCACCAGCCAGGATATCAACAACACATCAGTACCCATGTCGATCAAGGATGCTACCTGCGAGGTTCTCATTCCCGCTATCCAAGGCATCATCGACTGGCTCAACGAGCATGCAACTGAGTGGTATGACGTTCCCATGGTGGCCAATACTGATGGCCAACCTGCTTCGCCCACACGCCTGGGCAAGGTAATCAAGGTGTTTGCTTATTGTCTCGAGCAGCAGCTGGCTCAACTCAGGGCTGTACCTTTCAGTGGCAAGTTTGGTGGAACATCAGGCAACTTCAATGCTCACCTCATGGCCTTCCCCGGCTACGACTGGCGTGCCTTTGGTCGCAAGTTCTTGAGCGAGCAACTGGGCATTGAGCGTGAGGAGTGGACTACTCAAATTTCTAACTACGACAATATGGCGGCACTCTTCGATGCCCTCAAGCGCATAAGCACCATTCTCATCGACCTCGACCGTGATGTGTGGATGTACATCTCTATGAACTACTTCAAGCAAAAGATTAAGGCTGGCGAGGTTGGTTCAAGTGCTATGCCTCACAAGGTTAATCCTATCGACTTTGAGAATAGTGAGGGTAACCTGGGCATCTCTAACGCAATCCTCGAGCACCTGGCTCACAAGTTGCCCGTAAGCCGCTTGCAACGTGACCTTACCGACTCTACAGTGCTGCGTAATGTGGGTGTTCCTTATGGTCACATGATGATTGCTCTGGCAAGCACACTCAAGGGACTCAATAAGCTCATCCTCAACGAGGAGGCTATCAATGCCGACCTTGATAATATGTGGAATGTGGTTGCCGAGGCCATCCAGACCATTTTGCGTCGCGAGGGTTATCCCAAACCTTACGAGACTCTCAAGGCTCTCACTCGCACCAACTCGGTTGTCGATGCTAATAGCATTGCCGCTTTCATCGACACTCTCAATGTGAGCGACGAGGTCAAGGCCGAGCTCAAGACCGTCACACCTCACAGCTACACTGGATATTAATTACACAACATAACTGCTATGCACCAGCGAGTGCATAGCAGTTTTTATTATACCCCAACCGATAATAATAGTACAATTTCATAAACTCTAAAACGATGAAAAAACTCTTTAACCTTCTCCTGTTTATTGCTATGGCTATCACTGCTATGGCCCAACCCGAGTCAATGATTGGTCAGGAACTGCTTCACTCACCTGCTCAAGACTCTGTCTTGGCACGCAAGCTCACTTACCCGGCCTATATCGTCAAGCCCCGTTATGTCCCCACTACGGTCGATGTGCTGTCAATCAACAACAGCCTCATCTATGTCAACAAGCAAGACTCCCTGTTTAACAACATCTGTGCCGAGCGTGGCAAGGATGGCAAGTGGACTATGCAGACACGCTTAGGCCGCTCGCTCAAGCAACACTGGGATGAGGGCGACTCAATCAACAGCAAGGGCAAGTTTACTGCCAAGTACATGGTGCGTAGCCACCCCTGGACACACATCGTGCTGCAGGAGCAGAGTCGCTTGCCTCGCATCAACTTTGAGTGGTTCCGCCTGGCAGTGCACTTGTGGGTAGACTACATACGCCAGAACTGTCCTAACCACGATGTGCAGATATTGCTCACTATGAACTGGGGCTACAACAACGCCTTTGACCACTATACCGAGCAAAACGAGGTGCTGTATCGCAACTGCCTCGCTCTGGCACAGGAATGCAACATCACGCTAGTACCAGTGGGACTGGGCAACCAAGACCACTTTGAGCGTGGCGGTGCCGAGCTGGCCAACAAGCTTCACAACGACGAGTGTCACCCCTCATGGCGCGGCACTTACATGGCTTCGTGCATGGAGTATGCTGTGATATTTGGCGATACTCCTCTCAACATCGGTTTTGACACTCCCAAGCTCACTCACGAGGCTTGCGAGGAGGTTCGCCAGTGCGTAAAACGCGTTTTGGACAAGTTTGTACAGTAAAACTGAATGTTTTTTTAGTTAAAAAGCATTAAACTGCATCACTTTGTGATGTAGAAGCGACATTTTGTTGTACTTTTGTATGACAATTGTGCGACACAGTTTGAGAAAAGAAAATAATTAAAACACAACAATAATTGAATGGCCGAGAGGCCACGCTTTAAACATCAAAATTTAAAAATCAGTATGGAAGAGAATTTGGAAAAGAAACCCAAAAGACCTCGCATAGGAGAGGGCATGGTTAACCTTGAAGAAGGCAACAACTCAACTCGCTACGAAGAAAAGAGTTATTCTCAAGAGTCCACAGGTGGACAAGCTAATGAAACTAACGAATACCAGGGTTATCAGCGTCAAGAAGGTTATCAACCCCGTTATCAGCAACGTCAGGGCGGTTATCGCCAGCAGGGTGGCTATCGTCAGCAAGGCGGTGGTTATCGTCAGCAGGGTGGTTACCAGCAGCGTCAAGGCGGATACCGTCAGCAGGGCGGTTATCAGCAACGCGGTGGCTATCAACAGCGTCCCGGTGGATACCAATCACGCTATCAACAACAATACAATGCACCTGAAGTGACAGGTGACAATGCAACCGAACAAACAGTTGCTCAACACACCGAGCAGCAAGAATCATACAATCAGCAAGGCAGCTACCGTCAGCAGGGTGGTTATCGTCAGCAAGGCGGCTATCGCCAGCAGGGCG
>JAGHTV010000251.1 GCA_018065165.1 Candidatus Sodaliphilus fimicaballi
TCTCAAGACCACCCACGAGGTGCTCGAGGCCCTCGGTACCGGGAATTGCCCAGTAGCGCACGTCGTGTGCATTACGCATGTAGGGTTTCCACACTGCCTTGAGTTCGGCAGGTACATAGTTGGGCTTAATCTCGGGGTACTCGTCCTCATCGGGAATGCGCCATGCGCTAGAGCCGTTGGCAATGAAGGCATCGGTGAGCAGCACAACGGGAGTCATATGCTCGATAGCGATGCGGGCAGCCTCAAACGCCATGTGGAAACAGTCGGTGGGACTGAGTGCAGCAAGCACTACGAGAGGACACTCGCCACTGCGGCCGTAGAGGGCCTGCATGAGGTCGGTTTGCTCAGTCTTGGTGGGAAGACCTGTTGACGGTCCACCACGCTGAACATCGATGAGCACGAGGGGCAACTCGGCCATCACGGCAAGGCCTAGAGCCTCGCTCTTGAGAGACAGACCAGGACCTGAGGTACTGGTTACAGCCAGGTTACCAGCAAACGATGCACCTATGGCAGCACAAATGCCGCCTATCTCGTCCTCCATCTGCACAGCCTTTACACCCAGGTCGCGACGCTTGGCCAGCTCGTGCAGGATGTCGGTTGCAGGAGTGATGGGATATGAGCCCAGGAACAAGGGGCGTCCGCTCTTCTCCGAAGCCATGATAAGACCCCAAGCGGTTGCCTTGTTGCCATTAACATCGGTATAGATACCGGGACGAGGCTCATCGGTCCCGATGCGATATGTCGACACGCTAGCGTGAATGTTGTGACCGTAGTCATAACCACCTCGTATCACCTTCTCATTGGCCTGTGCAATGGCAGGCTTGCTAGCAAACTTGTTGTTGATAAACTTGATGGGAGACTCCATGGGGATGTTGAACAGCCAGCACACGAGACCCAGCGCAAACATGTTGCGACACTTCATCTGTGCCTTGAAGTCCATACCGGTGTCCTCGAGGGCTGCCTTAACCAGCGAAGTCAAGGGCACCTCAACCACCTGACCACGCAGGTTGATCTCGGTATACGGATCGTCGGTAGTAAACAGAGCCTTGTCAAGGCCACTCTTGTTAAATGTGTCAACATCGACAATGGCAGCACCACCCTTACGCAGATACTTGGCATTTTGCTTGAGCGCTGCAGGGTTCATTGCTACGAGCACATCACACTCGTCACCAGGTGTGTGTACGCCATGTCCCATGTGTACTTGGAATCCCGACACGCCATTGAGGCTACCTTGTGGAGCACGCACCTCGGCGGGATAGTCGGGGAATGTAGAGATTTGGTCGCCCAGTCCTGCACTCACATTGCTGAAGATAGTACCGGCAAGTTGCATGCCATCGCCACTATCACCGGCAAAGCGAACTACGATACTTTGACGGAACTGGACCTTTGCTTTATCATCCATTATAACTAATAAATTGTTTTGTTTTCCCTATGTTTTATTAGAGGCTTCATAAAGTCCCATTTGGGTGCAAAGTTACTACTTTTTTACGTAATGCACCTTAAGAATTTGTTTAAACTGCGTTAATTGTGGCCTAAATCGCCTAAATCGCAGGTAGTATCATGTTTAGCATGGACGATGCAACGTCGGAGACGTTCTATTTACCGTCATCGTAGAATACACAATCGTTTTCGGATGATATTTTATTCATTTCATCTTCAAATGTAGTTATTTGATGATGAATTTCCTGATTTTTAATATAATTGATGATGTTTGCCTGGTCATCTAATAATTAATAGACCCCACCTATAAACTTGAGTTGTTGCTTCAGGATCTCTTGATTGCATCGCTCGTCTAGACTGTTGTCAATCTTTTTAGAGATGTATATCACTTAATTCCAATGAAATCACTTAATGGTCTAATCTTTGACCTATATGTGTTGATGCCTTGCCTAAGTTTAGGGTGTTTGGTGAAATCAATCTCTTTCGTATTGTCGAAATGAAGAACCATGTAATAGGATGCGTGTTCGGGGTGGAAACCATGAGCTTCTAATGTTTCTTTTGTCCATATCTGAAAACTGCCTTTGTTCTTTAATTTGTAAAGATGGCAGTTTTCTCCATTAGTGTGAAGCAGAACATATCCCATTCTTTCAAAGCCTGGTGTTACGAGTATAGAACCCTTAGACTCACCTGCACGCATATAGGTTATTCCCTTTTCTTTCATTATAGGTTGGAGGGTTGACCTGACATGATTTACAAGAACCTGTACTTCTTCGGGATTCTCAGACATTCGTTCGTATAGCTGGTTTGCCCTATCTTCGTTCTCTAATTCTATTCTTCGTTTATTTGCAAGAGCAATAAATTTCTCATCTTGTTCTATGCCAATAAAACTACGGTTTAGGAGATTTGCAGCAATGCCTGTTGTGCAGCTTCCTGCAAATGGGTCAAGAATAGTTTCCCCTTTACGTGTTGAAGATAGAATTATTCTGTATAATAGACGGAGTGGCTTCTGAGTAGGGTGCTTACCGCAAGTCTTTTCCCAAGTGCCAGGAGCAGGCAATTTCCACACGTCAGGCATGTGAACACCATTATTCATTGCCTCCATCAATTCATAGTTGAAGTAATGACTGACATTTTCGCATTTCCTTGCCCAAATTATATACTCGGCAGAGAAATTGAATCTTTGGTTGGTTAGTGTTTTGGGAGGATCAGTCTTTTGCCAAACTATCATGTTTAGAATCTTATAGCCTAAATCCTTCATACAGTTGGCGACTTCGTATATATTATGGTATGTTCCACATACCCAGATTGTTCCAGAGTCTTTAAGCTTCTCTCGACAAAGAGAGAGCCATTTATAGTTGAACTCATAGATTTCTTCTTTTGATCGCACTCGATCCCAATCCCCTTTGTCAAAACTGTGATACCTGTTGCCGATTTTTACGGTTCCATTTCCTGTTGAGAGGAAATATGGAGGATCCGCAAAAATCATATCAACAGGACCTACGATTCGAGGTATTTCGGTCATACAATCACCTTGAACAAGCCAAAAATTGTCCATAAATATGGCGTTTATACAATGATATTATTGCTACTAAATAAGTGCATAAAATCGGCTTTAGACAATCTTCCTGACTTTACTTCTTCTGCTTTCTCTAAAAGGACCTTTGTTGTGATAGCACCACCTTTTATTGCTACACCAGAATTTATGGATATTGTACGATTTGAGATGTCTGTCAAGCCGTTAGGAACAGTTGCGGTAAAATTCGAAGAAACGAAAGTGAATCCTACTGATGTTACTAAACTTGGGAAATTAATCCACCATTGAGTAGGATTGACTGTAACATTTTTAAAGACAAAGTCAGAGATATATCTAAACATCTCGTCTTTCTGTGACCTTGGCAAATTATATCCTCCACTATAAGCTTTAGTATCTATAATAAGCCCTTTTGTATTTTCTGAGATAATACCATCTGGCTTACTTGTTCCCCCCAACCATTTTCCGTTAAAGCCCAACTCGCTGGTTAATAGCTCAAGTGTTAACTGTTCCAAGTCTCTATTCTTGTTAGCATCAATAGAATAGTTTATTAGATTCAAATATTTATGATTTATACTTGACAAAGAGCTTCTAAGAGAGTTAACAATACCAACTACAGTAGAAGGAGTGACTGCTTTTCTTTTAGGAATGGTTAGTTTGCAAATTACATCATCAACATGGTACTTTCCCGCATTTGATACAGAAATTTGTATTCCAATTCTTCTGAGACCTTCAATATCATCTTTTATAGTACTAATTGACTCGGAGAAGCCATTAGTTGCTAATGAGGCTTGAATAGAGACCAGATTTTTATGTTTTGTTCCTGATATACAATCAATAATATAAGCACGTTTTGAACTTAGATAATCCGCATCAGATGATCTTGTTGCTAGAGACCCTAAATATACAATTTTGGGTATTCTTGGATTACTAGAATTCCCTCTTGATTTGACAAATGCATTATGACCACTAAGTGTTATATAGTAGCATTGAAGTTCCGCAGAATAAGTAATACCACAGAAAGTGCCAGAAACAGTTTGGTTAGACTGTGATATCCAACCAATTTGTGATAATAGACTACAAATCATTCTTGCGTGTTTGTCCATGGTTCCTTCTCTATCACTTCTAACCTTTTGCTTGGCTTTTGGAGATGGAGCTGCGTCATATTCTGCAAGCCAAATGTTTTCTGGAATGCTAGAAAAGCCAGCTTCGCCAATAAAGCCAAGAGCAGTACCTAGCTTAAATTGGGTCATTTTCGGATCGGCAATACTACCTGGTGTTATTCCAAATGTAGAATCCAACAAATCCAAAATTCGACATACCGGAGGGTAGGTTAATAAAGCCTCACCAATTACGATGTTATAATTAGGGTCTGAAGGTCCAGTACATGATGCAAAACGATTACCTAAAGGAGAAAGTGTGCAAGAATCTGATGACTCATCATAATCTAATAATCCTATAGAAATTGCTAGTCGTAAATAGCTATCTGCAGACCAGTCATCAGTATATGGCTTCCTCTTATTTGTCAATTGTCCTGTTAACTTGTTTTTGTAGTTCCTGTTTTTTTGCGCTTCAATGGCTGCTTGAATAAGACCACTACATGGTGCAGCAGAACGTGAAGGTCTATTTCCTTTTCCTTTGCCTTTTAATGCATTGTACGGCACAGGGGCAGTCATAGCAAGATGATATTTTAAATTTGATAGGCATGAATCTGCAGCATCATAATAAGTTCCATTATACTCTAATTGGTGATCACATAGCCAATCTATATTCATACAGACATTACGATTGACTTTAGATCCTGCAACAAATAAACATGCAATATTATACAAATTGGTTATTTGTGATGCGTTTTGCGGGAATCCGATTGCTTTCATTTTTATGTAAATTAATAATTTGTTATCAAAACTTCAATTGTCTTACTTTCTGTTGCTTGATAGTTTGAATTCGAATAATCTGCGTTTAGATAATGAATATTGTAGTTGTTAGCCCATGCAATAAGAGGTTCGTTTGCCTTACCTTTATGTCTGGTTACATTGGACAAGGCAAAACTGATTCCCCGTTGATTTAGTTTGTCCAGTTTTTCAAACAACGCTAAATCATCATTTGGACTCCATCCCTCGAAGCCTCTTTTGCCATCATTGTATGAGCCACAAGAGATTAAATAAGGAGGATCTGCATAAAGGAAATCACCAGGAACCATGAATCCTAAATCAAATTGTCTGAAATTGCTAATATGATACTCAAAGCCCTGAATAGCCTCATGTAGTTGCCTGAGATTCCTTTCGGTATTTGCATTATATGAACTTCTGTTTATGCCAAATGGATTGTTAAACTCTCCACTGCTGTTAAACCTAAATTGGTGATTAAAGCCGTAGCAAACGAGCAAAAACAAATGAAGTGAAGAACGAGTTCTATTAAACTCTTCACGCAGAGCATTGAATCCTTCTCTGTTTTGCTTTGTTAATCCATATTCATTGATTACTCCATGAATATTCTTTATCAGCTCTTCAATCGTGTAGTGTTGAAAATACTCAAACAGCCCTATTACATAATAATTTATGTCATTGCATATTACATGTTCTGCATTTACATTTATAGAAACGTCAAGTCCTCCTGCAAACAAATCAACAAAAGTGTTGATGTGCTCAGGAAACAGTGGAAGGATTTGAGGCAACAATTTATATTTACCTCCGATGTAATTTAGTGGAGATTTTATCATGTTACTTTTCTATAAAATAAAGTTGTTCCTTTAAGCCTTCTGTGTTATTAGGTATTTTATTCTTATAACGTCTATAATTGTATTCAAAAAGCCTGAAACTGGCTGCATTACCCGAGTCTTTAACAATTTGAGACATCAAATCTGTACTCAATAGTCCTTCGTTGTTGTAGGACAAAAGAAGGTATCTGCATTTCAAAGAGCTTAACAATTCTCTAAATGCGACTTCTGCACGACTTTTCTTGCAAAAATCAGACATTTTATCAGGATCGATTCTAACACCTGTTACACCCTTAATTGGTGGGTTATCATACCTTGCTATCGTTTCGAGTATATGATAATTTGGCATATATTGCCTACCGTTATATGGAGGATCAAGATATACCAAATCACATTCTATTTGATGTGCAAATTCACTTGCATTTTGATTATAGCAGTGGCAGTCAACATCACTTGGAATAATATCAACCTCTTTTAAAACCAATTTGTTGAATGTTCTTTTGTCCCAATACTTTAGGTAAGCTCCATAAGTGCCTGTTATGTTAGAAACATAGGGTACAGCATTTAGAAGAAGGGACAATAAGTAGTAGTACTCGGAATCAGAAATCTCATTTCGCAATCTATCAATTTCTTGACGAACTAAATCAATCTTCAATGCGTTGTCGCATTGAAAGTACATTCTCTTGCAATCGTCATGCGGGGAATAATTCTGATAGATAAAAGCGCTTTCAATGTCAAACCAGGGGCAATTATCTATTGATAGATGGTTCAAGTGACCAATGATATCATGCAAATTGTGAGAGATTGGTGCATTCATCTCTAGAACCCCTTTGTTAATAACATAGGAAAGATATAAAATATCATTTGATAGTACTGAATAACCATGTTCCTTAAAGAACCGAGACACAGTACCAGTACCAGCAAATATATCCGTGATTATACGGACGTTTTGAGTACACTCATTGATTACCTCCTGAATGTTGTCAAGCATCAGGCCTTTACTACCTAGATAGCGCATTATAATGATGTTGTTTAGTTTTCTTTTACATGATTCACGGTTGTGTTACATGTGTGATAAAAAGCACGACGATGTTAATAGCGGTCGAAGTTTGTGGAGATGACTTGGAACTCGGTGCGGCGGTTGATTTGATCGGCTGCTTGCTGGTCCTCGGGTGAAAGGGTCTTGACAAATTCCTCGGTGAGCACTACGCCTTCCTCAAATTGCGGGTACTGGCTGTTGATGCGTTTTGTCACGGTCTTGGGCTTGGTCTTGCCATAACCCTGAGGCTTGAGGCGCTCGGCAGCAATACCATGCTCTACAAGGTAATCTACCACGCTCTTGGCACGACGCTCTGACAGGCCCTGATTGAACTTCTCGCTACCCACGCGGTCGGTGTGTGCAGCCATCTCAATGACGATGCTGGGGTTGTCCTTCATCACCTGCACCATCTCGTCGAGAGCCTCTTTAGACTCGGGACGCAGTGTAGCCTTATTGTAATCATAGAAGATGTGCTCGATAACCTGGGGTTTGGTCATAGCGGCGAGAACGAAGTCGACGCTGTACTCGGCATCGGCCTCCTCGGGGTCGCTAGAGAACTGCTGCTTGCCATTGAGGTAGCCATTGGCACCTGCGAGCATCACATAGTCAACGCCACGCTGCAGATCGAAGCGGAACGAGCCGTCGGGCTTGCCTGCAGCCTTCTGGTTGCTACCGTCGTTGCCCACGATGCGTATGATGGCATTGGGCACTGGTTCATCGTCCTTGTCGAGGACATAACCGCTAATCCATATCTTGAGGTCGGGTTTCTCAAAGCTGTAGATGTGGTCATAGCCACGGGCATCGCCACGGTTGCTCGAGAAGAAGCCTGCTTCGGTCTGATTCTTGGCAAAGGTGATGCCAAAGTCGTCATAGGCCGAGTTCATGGGCGCACCCATATTCTCGATAAACCACTTGCCCGAGGGCTGCAACTTGGCACAAAACAAGTCGAGTCCGCCCATACCGGGATGACCGCTACTTGCAAAGTAGAGCGTACTGTCGTCGCGGCAATAGGGGAAACGCTCGTCGCCAGGAGTGTTGAGCTGGTCGCCCAGGTTCTCGAGGGTACCGTGCTTGTCCTTGAGGTTAATGCGCCACAGGTCCTTACCACCCTGTCCGCCAGGCATATCGCTCGAGAAGTAGAGCCAGTTGCCATCGGCACTCACTGCGGGGTCGCAATAGGCACTGAGGGTATCGGCGGTAATCTCAAACTTTTGTGGAGCACTCCACTTGGCCTCGCTACGCTGCGAGGTATAGATATCGATGCTACTAGGAGCATTCTTGCGGATAGCCTTGGCCAGGTACATTGTTGAACCATCGGGGGTAAATGATGTGATACCCTCGTCGTCGTTGGAGTTGAGCTCGCCCTCAACAGGCTCGGGACGGGTCCACTTGCCCTTGTCGTCTTTCTTTGAGAAGAAGATGTCGCTCTTCTTGGTACCAGTAATCTCGCTCTTGGTGTCGCCCATCGCCTTCTCGGTCGACGAGGTGAAATACAACTGGTCGGCACTGCCATCGAGGAACATGGGGCAGAAGTCGGCACGGCGTGAATTGAACAACTTGGCATTCTTTACGATGTAACGCGACCCCTCCTTCTTCCACTTGGGAGCAAGTTCGCAACCGCGTATGCCCTGCAGCGAAGCCCAGTGGTCGGGCACCTTCTCCAGGAAGAGCTTGTACTGCTCGATGGCCTCTTTGTACTTGCCGTCGTGATGCAGTGCCTGGGCCAAGTAGAAGATGGCCATTGAGTCCTCGTGCTCATAGCGTATGGCATTCTGGTAGGCCGCCACGGCGCGTCCGCTCTGGTTCAGGTGGCGGTAGCACTCGCCCATCTGGAACGACACCTCGCCACGCTGCCAGCGTTCTTCCTTGGCAGTGAGTTTGTTGTATATCTTGCGATAGATTGTTGCTGCTGCGTCATACTCGCCGCGGTCATAGGCCTCGTCGGCGTCACGCATCTTGGCAGTCTTGCAGCTGGTCACCGACAGCGCCATCGCCGCCAGCAGTGATATGATGATATATTTTGCAATCTTATTC
>JAGHTV010000113.1 GCA_018065165.1 Candidatus Sodaliphilus fimicaballi
TCTTCAAGCAGTATCCTTACCCGAACTACAAGTCGGATACCGACAACAAGTATCCCGGCACTGCTACTGCCAACGGCGTAGGTTTCCGTGCTGCTCAGTACTGGAACGCTTGTGTCAACGCATTCCTTAACAATGAGGAACTGCTCAACTCTACAGGTAAGAGCGTACTCGTGAAGAAGGTAACCGAGCGTGGTAACGAACACTGGTTCTTCGATCCCACTAACTACACTTTGAGCGACCTCATGCAGCAAAAGTACATCTCTATGTATCTGCAACCCGAGCAGTGGACCGACATGCGTCGCTACCACTACAGCAACAAGCGTAACGCTTATGGTATAGGTGACGATAAGGAAATCATCTATCCTACACTGCGTCGCCCCTACAACCTGTATGCAGCTTACTGGATCGATGGCCTTACCGAGGAACAGAAGGAGAATACTTGGATTCAGCGTATCAACTACGACCCCGAGACCGAGGAGAAGTACAACCGTGCCGAGCTCCAGCGTCAGGGTGCTTACAAGAACTACAAGTGGCTCCAGGAACCTATGATCTGGGCTCACAAGTATGGCGAGGTTAAATCTCTCACCGGTGAGTAATCAAGCACATTAATTTATTAATAAAGTATATAAGCAATATGAAACTATATAAGATTTTTGGCTCGCTGGCACTCATCGCTGCAGTATCAACATCATGTGCTGTACACGATCCCTTTGCCGACAACATGGAGCTGGGTCAGGTGCTCCCCACCGTTGACTGGGAGCAAAACTCGGTACTTGTCAAGGCCGGCACTTATGCCACATTCAAGGCCAAGTATTATACTACTGCTGAGAAACAAATCGACCATACCGAGGTTTGGGCTATGATCACTCGCAGCCAGGAGGCTTCTGCTACCAGCAAGCTCACTAGCGCGCTGTCTTACACCAAGTCGATTGCAACAAGCGACACAGTGCGTAGCTCACAGTGTATGCAAAAGTATGAGCATGGCAAGGCCGAGTGGGATGGACACGAGTATGTGCTTGCCGACTCGTTTGCAACAAGCCGCACGCTGGCTCCTGTAGTTTGGAACACTCCCGCCGAGTGGGACCAGGAGAAGTTTGACTCTTACTATCCCGCAACTTTCCAAGACGAGTTCTGTGAGTATATCATTAACGCTCTCACAAAGGATAGTACTTACTACAACGACTTGCGTAACGTTTACATCAACTACGACTTCACTAAGGAGAAGTTTGAGGAACTCAATGCCAAGTATAAAGTTGACTTCCCCACTGTAACCGAGACTGGCGACAAGAGCGACGCTTGGTTTACTACCGACGAGGTTGACCACTACTACTATGAGGTAGTTGAAAACGAGAAGACTGTCATCAAGGAAATCGCTACTAAGGAAGATGCTCCTGCTGGTGCTAAGGTTTATGAGATTTACAAGTCATCTAAGTGGCTCATGTGCCGCTACAGCGACGATACCGGTGGTAAGATTACTAACGTGCGCCGCGAGTACATGCCTTACTGGAAGGAGCTTGTCTCTTCTATCCCCTTCACCGACTGGATTTACAACACAGCCGACAAGAACTATGCTGTGAGCTTCTCACGCACTTACTACATGCAACCCGACTTCCGCGTTTATGACAAGGATGGTA
>JAGHTV010000531.1 GCA_018065165.1 Candidatus Sodaliphilus fimicaballi
TAAACAAATTTTTAGCTATTTTTTTTTGAGAAAAAAAAGTAGGAATTTTGTAATCACTTTCGCGCAATATGTTGCCGAAGAAAAACCGAATTCTTATTATAATATTATATGAATAACTTAACGCAACAATGGAACAAGTGCCTTGAGATAATCAAGGACAACCTGCCAATCGAGCAATACAATGCTTGGTTTGCACCCATTGTGGCCGTTAAGTACCAGAATGACTCTCTAACTCTTAATGCTCCTTCTTATTTCTTTGTTGAAAGAATAGAAGATAAATATCTGCACCTGTTATCAGCAACACTCAAGCGAGTATTTGGTCCCAATGTAAAGTTGGAGTATAGCTATGACATAGCAGGCAAGAAGGTTGTTAACAAACCCGATGAGCCAAGTTACAAACTGGGAAACCCAATAGTAACTCCAAAACCTACGGTTAACATTAACAACCCATTTGTTGGCAATGAACTAGAGCCAATAGATTCTCAACTTAATCTTCACTACACATTTGAGAACTATTGCGATAGTGATAGCAACAAACTTGCAGTAAGCATTGGTCGTGCAGTTGCAGCTCACCCCGATAATAGTCCGTTCAACCCAATGTTTATTTTTGGTGCAACCGGAGTGGGCAAGACTCACCTCATGCAGGCTATTGGCATTAAGATTAAGGAAAACAACCCAAACGCCCGTGTTCTTTACCTTACAGCTCGTGTGTTTGAAAGTCAATATACAACATCAGTACGTCAAAACAAGGTTAATGACTTTATTAACTTCTATATGAGCATTGATGTGTTGTTGCTCGACGATATACAAGAGTTTGCAGGAAAGAGTGCTACACAAAACACATTCTTCCACATCTTCAACCACCTGCACAACCACCACCGCCAACTCATCATGACAAGCGATTGTCGTCCTAGCGATATGGATGGTATGGAACCACGACTCATGTCACGTTTCAAGTCAGGTATGACTGTTGAGTTAGAGAAACCCGACTACAAGTTGCGTCGTGAGGTTCTTGAGCGCAAGGCAGCACAAGACGGTCTGGAATTGCCCGAGGAGGTAATTGACTACATTGCAACAAATGTTACCGATAGCGTTCGAGAACTCGAAGGTATCGTTATCTCATTGCTGGCACATGCCACTATGCTCAACCAGGAGATATCAGTTGATTTGGCTCGCAATGTGGTTACTAACAGCGTTCGCATCAACAAGCGTCAACTCACATTTGAAATCATTGCCGAGACTATTGCATCTCATTACAACCTCGACACAGATCTCATCTACAGCAAGTCGAGAAAGCGTGAGATAAATGATGCTCGTCAGTTACTCATGTACTTTGCTAAACGCGAAATCAACCTGTCTTCAACCAACATAGGTATGCGTCTTGCTCGCAATCATGCTACAGTATTGCATGCATGCAAGCAAATTGAAGAGCGCATGTCGGTCGAGAAGAACTTCCAACACGAAATTGAGGTTCTTGAAAACGAATTGAAGATGGCAATTAACTCATAAACTTGATAATCTGATTTTGTTTCATAACTGTAAAGGGGCAAATACGCTATTGCGATATTTGCCCCTTCTTTTTATGTTTGAGATAATTCAATCACACAAAACCCACTGATTGTCAACTTGCTCAATTTTCTTTAACTTATACAACTGACCCAACGATTTCTTGAAATCCTTTTTGCTACAATTAAATGCCTTCATAATTTCTTCTGGCGAAGATTTATCGTTTAATGACAGTCTGCCATCATTGGCCTTCATAGAGTTGAGAATAGAATCTGCCAAATTGTCAACACGCATTTTCTCAATCATATTGAGCGTGAGATCAATTTTGCCATCTGGTCTAATTTGCTTAATATAGCCTTTGTGCACCTCTCCAATATTGACTGAACGGTATGTTTCATTTTGATAAATCATACCCCAGTGCAGATTATTTATAATTACCTTATAGCCAAGTTCAGTACGTTGAACGATTAATGCATCAACCATCTGACGATGATAATATTTAGCAGGTTTGTTATCTAAGAACTTGTCAAGTTTAGCCGAAGCTACTATTCTATTAGTCTCGTGATCAAGATAAACATGCACAATATAACTGCGTCCGGCTTGCATTCTCACACGCTGCTCGCGGAAGGGTACAAGCAAGTCTTTACCCAACAATCCCCACTCAAGAAATGCACCAATTGCATTTACTGCTTTTACACGCATCAACTTGAAATCTCCAACAACAGCCAGTGGCTTCTCGGTTGTTGCAACAGGGCGATTCTCTGAGTCGTTGTAAACAAATACCTCTATCGTATCATTAACTCGCATCTCAGGAGTAATGTATCTTTTAGGCAACAACACCTCGTTTCCTTCATCATCGACAAGGTAAAAGCCAAAATCAACACTACGATTAATGCGAAGTTCGTTATAATTTCCTATTTTCATCTTTATAAACCATTTCAGACTACAAAGGTACATCTAAAATTTTAATTATACTAAATTTCGCTGTTTATAAAAAAAGTTGTACCTTTATCAATGAAATATAATGATTATGAAAACCAATTATCAAAAGCATCTTATATCCACTATTATTGTTTTGTCATTCAGCTGGTTATGTATTTCGTGCAATCAAACAGCCTCCAATGGCTATACATCAACTGATACCGTCAGCACCAGTGCAACACAAAAAGTTGATTCGACAAGTTATATCAAAAGCAATGGTGAGAAATGTAATATTTTCGCTGACGCCACAATTGCCGTGCCTACCAATTGCGGTAATGGCAACATAACTGAATTAAGGAAACAGTTTGCCAAATATGTTCTTGATGCACCTGACAGCTTAAGCGTTGACGAGGCACTAAACCAATATATGATCAATTACCTCAAACAATATGAAATAAGCTACAACGAAGATACTGCCGAAGGACTGGACGACGAGATTGACTCGGATACGATAAAGACATACAATAACAGTATTAACATATCAGTTCTATACAACAATAAGGATGTTGTTACCTTTAGCAAAGTCATTGTTACCCGAAAGAACAATTATGTTTCATCGGTAGTCCATCGCTATTATAATTTTGACATTAAAACTGGCAACTACATAACTCTCAACAATTTATTTAGAGATGATGCAATCCAGTATTTGTGTCAAGATTTCAAATCAATCTTGATGAGCGAAAACAATGTTTCCAGTGTTGACCAATTAAATGAAGTGGGGTATTTTAACATTGACAATCTTACCGTTAACCTTAACTTCTTCTTTGACGAAACAGGCATAACATGGGTATATCTGCCTAATGAACTGGCTATACAAAATTTAGGCGAGCCCAAGATCAAAATTACATATAGTGATCTTGAACCATATCTGAATGACAACTCACTGGTTAAACGATTTAATTAAGCATGCAAACGATAAATAAATATTTCCCTAATCTCACCCCTCTGCAACAAGAGCAATTTTCTCGCATACTTGAGTTATATCCCGAGTGGAACGAGAAAATTAATGTAATATCACGCAAAGATATAGAGAATTTAGAAGTGAATCATGTGCTTCACTCGTTAGGCATTGTAAAATTTGTCAACTTTACTCCTGGCACCAAAATTCTTGATTTAGGTACAGGTGGAGGTTTTCCTGGTATTCCACTAGCAATTTTCTATCCCGAAGTAACATTTCATCTCGTTGACCGCATTGGAAAAAAGCTGAAGGTTGCACAAGACATTGTAGACCAACTCAACCTAAAGAATGTAACTATACAGCATGGTGATGTAAAAGAGGTTAAAGGTACATTTGATTTTGTTGTAAGTCGTGCCGTCATGCCTTTGAATGATCTTGTTCCACTAGTTAAACGCCTTATAGCACGAGACATGAAAAATGCAGTTCCTAATGGACTTATTTGTCTTAAGGGTGGAGATTTGAGTGGTGAGGTTCAAAAGTATCGTAACGATGTTCTCATTGACGACTTGAGTAATTACTTTAAGGAAGAATTTTATAAAACCAAAAAAGTAGTATATCTGCCACTATGAAGATAACCCCTATGACATTCAACCCATTTGGTGTATATACTTATGTATTATGGCACGAAGAGGGAAAGGAAGCTTATGTTGTTGATCCCGGCATGATGGATGATTTTGAAAGAGGCATCTTTTCGTCATTTATCGAAAGTCACAATCTCAATCTCACCAAGGTACTATTAACTCACTTGCACATTGACCATGTAATGGGAGCGCAATGGGTTGCCGATAAATATAATGCATCCATTGAATATAACAGTAAAGACGATATTTTGTCAAGTCGCCTTACCGATCAAGCAATCATGTTTGGCCTTAACATACGCATTGATAAACTGAATGCCGATGTCAACTTAAAAGAAGGGGATCTAGTTATGCTTAACGGAGAACCGATAAAAGTCCTTGAAACTCCTGGGCACTCATTAGGTTCACTATCGTTTTATATTCCCGAGAGCGGAAAACTCCTATCGGGCGATGCAATTTTCTCAATGTCAATAGGCCGAACTGATTTGCCAGGAGGCAATTATGACCAGTTGATTACATCTATCAATGAAAAAATAATGACGCTACCCGCAGGTACCGTCATTTATCCTGGTCACGGAGATTGCACTACCGTAAAAGACGAAAAGATGTATAATCCTTTCTTGAAATAGATTACAACTCTTCTTCAATGCTATCAAGAAGTTGTACAATGTCTCGCTGAGGTTGTGCAACTTTTTCTTTTTCAACAATATTCTTTAATTCAGTCTTATCAATTACTGCATTTATCAGCAACAGATTGAGAACAAGTCTATATCCCGTATACTTGACAAGATCAGAATCATTGTTTACAAGCTCTTTAGACAATACCCAAGCAAACGGTAGTCTACGCAACAGTCGATGGCACAACACATCGGCTATCTCGTTACACTCAACACTCTCGGCCCAATCAAGAGCAACATCATATTGCATCTCATCAATAGGGTAGAGCATTGGGGCAATCATACGACATTCTCGATGGTTTCTATCACTCCATAATCTGGTTGCATTCTCAACTGTATGCTCGACTCGATTGGAAATGTTTACAACATCTACCAACTGACACCCCATAATGAATTGATGAGGATCGCCATTCTTGCGTAGCATGTCGGCTACAATTCCATTGCGATAAGCAAAGAACTCTTTTTTTATTTCAGGAATAGTGTTGAGCATATTATAAGAAAATAACGGGTACACTTTATGTTGTGTACCCGTTGTTATAAAGCGTTTACTTATTTTTTGTTAGTAAGTGGAGAGTAGTCACGAGAATAACGTAACATTTGCTCTACATAGCCTTCACCATATGTAACGGTAATGTCGGTAATATTGCCATCGGCATCCTTAACGACATTGTAAATGGGATTTACAAAACCTTTATAAGGTGCAATGTCAAGAGTACTATAGCGAGCAAGAACTTCTTGATGAAGTTTCTTATCAACTACTACACCATAAGTTTCAACCAGTGCGCGGCCAGCCTCGTAGTCACCTTCGCTCTTTATGCGTTGTACCTCAGCAAGCAGTTTACCAAAGAGTGCACGCAGTTTCTCGTAGTCATTAATCTTAACATAAGTTTTGCCCTTACGCTTCACAAGTTCAATAACCTTGTCTTTCTTACCCATTTTATAGCACCACTCGCTGATAAACTTACGGTTACGCATATGAGACTCCTCAATATTCTTTCCGGGCTCAATGCGACTAAGTTGAGTCATAAGGCCATTCATTATATACTTGTAATACTCAGCCTTATAAGTTTCCATATTGGGGAAGATGCCAAGTTCAACCAGTTTGGGATCACCAAGATAGTACAATGCAAAGAGGTCGGCACGGCCCTCTTCGAGTGTAGCACCGTAAGCCTTGAGTGCGTCAGGATCTACCCCAGGAAGCAATTTTCCAGAACCATGACCGAGACATTCGTGGAGGTCAGTGTGAAGTTTATCTGCAATAGTGAGATATTTCTTCATATTTTCAATCTCGACCTCGCTGTAAGCAAATTCCTCGTTCATGCCTGAGCCTTTTGATGCCTCGTCATAAGCATCGGTAATGTTCTCAATAGTAACTGACTTTGAACCGTGAGCGGCACGAATCCAGTTGCTATTGGGCAAATTAATGCCAATGGGAGTAGAAGGATAGCTGTCGCCAGCAAGAATAGCAGCAGTAATAACCTTAGCACTTACACCCTTTACACTTTCTTTCTTGAAACGCTTGTCAGTAGGCGAGCTGTCTTCAAACCATTGAGCATTTTCACTAATAAGTTGTGTACGACGAGAAGCATCTAGATTGCGGAAGTTTACCATTGATTCCCAAGAACCTGTCATGCCCAGAGGATCGCCATAGCTCTCAATGAAACCATTGATAAAATCTACATTACCCTTAGTCTCCTCGGCCCACATAATAGAATACTCATCAAATGACTTAAGAGAACCAGTAGTGTAGAAGTCAATAAGTTTAGCGATATAATCACGCTGAGCACTATTCTCTGTTACTTTAGATGCTTTTTGCAACCAATAGATGATATTGACAATTGCCTCTGAGTACAATCCGCCCACCTTGTATTGCTTTTCTACGACTTTACCATCTTCTTTCACAACCTTAGTGTTAAGGCCATATGAAATGGGAGTAGCATCATTGGTGTCTTTAAGAGCATTGAAGTAATCTCCGACTTCTTGTTGAGTAACACCCTCATAAAGGTTAGTTGCTGAAGTGGTTATCAAGTCTTCACCGTCGGCTTGATTAACTTTCTTTGCCATAAATGCAGGATCAAAGATAACCTTCTCCAATACCTTACGCAATTTTACAGCCTTATCACATTTGCCTTCCTCGGTACAGCGATCGCATGAATAAATGGGAAGTTTGTCAAGCGGAAGCTTATTGTACTCGTCAACAAAGAAGTTGATAGAGAACTTGGGCTCAAATTTATCCATACCATAGTGGTGATGGATACCATTGGCAAACCATACTTGCTTTAGGTACAATTCCAATCCCTTAAAATCTTCAGATGTACGATCACCATTATAATTTACATATATTTGCTCCAATACCTGACGAACAGAAAGGTTGTACTTGCAGTTTTGATCAGTCAAGATATCACGACCTTGAAGTGCAGCCTCGTGAAGATAATATATATACTTCTTTTGATTAAGTGAAAGTTCGTTGAAACCTGGTACTTGATATCTCAAAATCTGAATATCAGCAAAACGGTCAACGACATAATTAAAGTCAGAGTTTTGCGCCATAGCACTT
>JAGHTV010000126.1 GCA_018065165.1 Candidatus Sodaliphilus fimicaballi
ATTTATAGGTAACCGATTCTCAAGCCGCAAATATGCGGTCGACAACGACCGTAAGCTCAACACGATATTGAATCTTGTTGCTACCAACTATGTTGACACAGTTGACATCGATGACCTTATCGAGATGTCAATACCCGAGATTCTTAGCAATCTTGATCCCCACACTGCTTATTTCTCTAAAGAAGACATCAAGGCTGCAAATGAAGAATTAAGTGGTAGCTTCAGCGGCATAGGCATTTCATTTATGATGATGAACGACACCATCAGCGTAATTGAGGTAATTCCCGGCGGTCCATCAGAGAAAGTGGGCATTATGGCAGGCGACCGCATTGTCACAGTTAATGACACAACATTTGTTGGTGCAAAGATTTCCAATAACGATGTAATGAAACGACTGCGTGGCGATAAGGGCACTAAGGTCAAGCTGGGTATTAAACGCAGTAATTCGCCCAAATTGTTGTCATTCACTGTCACTCGAGGCGACATCCCCATGAAATCGGTTGATGCGGCATATCTTATTGATAAGACTACTGGCTACATCAAAGTAAACCAGTTTGGCCGCACTACATTTGACGAATTCCTTACCGGCTTAGGAAAACTGAAGAATGAAGGTGCCAAACGCTACATGATTGACCTGAGAGGCAATGGTGGCGGATATATGGAAATGGCAATTCTCATGGCAAATGAATTCCTTCACGACAATCAGCTCATTGTTTACACCAAAGGTCGTGACAAACGCAACGATTCACAGTGGTGGAGCGACGGCAACGGTCAGTTCCAGGATGCCGAGGTCATAGTTCTAATGGACGAATACTCGGCAAGTGCAAGCGAAATCTTTGCAGGAGCACTGCAAGATAATGACCGTGCTCTCATAGTAGGTTGCCGTTCATTTGGCAAAGGCCTTGTACAGAACCAGCTAACCCTCCCCGACCAAAGTGCTATACGACTTACAATAGCACGCTATTACACACCCTCGGGCCGATGCATACAGAAAGACTACAAGCATGGTAC
>JAGHTV010000561.1 GCA_018065165.1 Candidatus Sodaliphilus fimicaballi
CAACGAGCCCGTTGCATTTCGTGATCAGCGCACCGCTTCTCCGGCTCAACAGCACCCCTCGGCAATGGCCGATGTGCTCCAAACAATGGCACGCTCTACGATGGCTCAGCCCAAGGCTTCGGCCACTCGCAATGCCTCGCAGGGTAGTGAGCGACGCGTTGTGAGTATCATGGTATTGTACAACGATGGCCGTTTCGAGACCTTTACTCCGCAAAATTAATGTAATCTTAATAACTTTCACGCGGCGTCTCTCCTTGGTGTGAGGCGCTGCTTTTTTATGTTACTACCATTTTTTTGCCGCTATATTATATATATAAGGTGAAACTTTTGTACTTTTGTAATTGCATTTAATGCGTTATTGACTGTAATGAACAACAACGAAAATAAGATTTCGCCCATAGGCGTGTTTGATTCTGGCTTTGGCGGCCTGTCTATTTTACGCGAGATACGCCGCGTTTTGCCTCAGTATGACTATGTATTCCTTGGCGATAATGCTCGTGCTCCATACGGCACACGCTCGTTTCAACTCGTCTATGAGTTCACCTTGCAGGCGGTGAAATATTTGTTTGACCAGGGTTGCCAGTTGGTGATTTTGGCTTGCAATACGGCGTCTGCCAAGGCCCTCCGCACCATCCAGCAGTGCGACCTGCCGCTCATCGATCCCAGTCGTCGTGTGCTGGGTGTCATTCGTCCCACCGTCGAGGCTGTGGGCGAGATTAGTTCTACTGGGCATATAGGTGTGTTTGGCACTCCAGGCACTATAGCTAGCGATTCTTACAACATTGAGATAACAAAGCTCTACCCCTCTTTCAAGGTGTTTGGACATGCTTGCCCCATGTGGGTGCCATTGGTGGAGAATTGTGAGAGCGATGGTGACGGAGCCGACTATTTTGTCAAGAAGGATGTCGACGGTCTGCTGGCTATGAGCGACGATATCGATACTGTAATCTTAGGCTGTACCCACTATCCGCTGCTGCTCAACAAGATTGAGAAATACACCCCTGCGGGAGTGAATGTAGTGGCTCAAGGCGATATTGTCGCACACAGCCTGGAGGATTACTTGCATCGTCACCCCGAGATGGATAATCGTTGCTCTAAAGGTGGTACTTGTCGGTATCTGACAACCGACGATGCTGCCAAGTTCAGTTCTATGGCAAGCATCTTTGTCAATGACGAGGTTAACGCTACTAAAATCAAGTTATAATGGCATCGGTAAGCGAAATAAAGACCTTGCTCGATGCAAGTCGTAGCGACGAAGCCATAGCGGCAGCCGATGTCCTATTGCAGTCAGGTGGAGTTGCAAGCGATACTATGGCCATGGCCTACTATCTGCGTGGCAATGCCTATCGCCAGCAAGGCAACTGGCGTATGGCCATAAACAGTTATCTCGAGGCTATCGAACTTGACCCCGACGGACCTGCTGTGATGGCCTACAATAACGCTCAAGAGATACTTGCTTTTTTCAATAAAGACTTATATAATCCGTAAATATACATCGTTATGAATGATAAGACAAAACAACTGGGACAAATCAAGAACCTTATAATGCTTGCTCTAGCCGATGGAAAGGCTACAGATAGCGAATTGGCTCTCGTAGCCTCTATTGCATCGCGTGAGAGTCTGTCGCAAGACGAACTTGACAACCTCATCGATAACCCCGAGAGCGTTAAGATTGAGCTTCCTGAGGACGAAGAGACCAAGAAACGTTACCTTACCGATATGGTTGCCCTCATGATGATTGATGGCGAGATGGACGATAACGAAATCGCCTTGTGCAAGCTGTATGCTATCTCATTGGGCTACGACTCGAGCGTTGTTGAGAACCTCGTGCTTTCAATTGCCGACTGCCTAAACAGGTAATACGCAAACGGTAACGCAAACGCCTGCTTAATGTACTCCCTGTTTTAAAGTAGGGAAAGAAATAAAAGCTTCGCGTGATCACTTCTGTGGTCGCGCGTTGTTTATGTGTGTTGAAAAATAACTATAGGTCCCAACTACCACTGTTCTCGCAGCGTCCGTTGCCGTTCTGCTTGTGGCGTAACATGCATTGTAGAAAAAAATAAATCCACGACTCACGTCGCGGATCAACTTTAATTTAATTAACCTCTAATACCATTAACATAAACCTTAAAACTAAATCTTAACCTATTTCTGTGCCTCACGACACTGAATTAAGTCCAATACGAATAATCTTATGATGCAAAATTACACAATTTTTATGTTATAAAACATATTTCTATCCTTAAATCTGTATTTTTAACTATAATTTAACATTTTAAT
>JAGHTV010000496.1 GCA_018065165.1 Candidatus Sodaliphilus fimicaballi
TTCCTAATCCTTGTTGACCAGTACAACAGAAAAAGCACCTCACCCAAAGACAAAGACAACATACTCAAACTCTATCTCGACAATGCACACCGAGCCAACAATTGGGACCTCGTTGACCTCAGCTGCTATAAGATTATTGGCAAATGGCTTGTAGAATCTAATGCCACAAAAAAAGAAAAACTGCAACTGCTGGACCGCCTTGCCAACAGTTCCAATCTATGGGAACAACGCATCTCAATAGTATCGACCATGGCAACGCTAAAAGCTCACGATGCTTCATACACCCTTCGCTATGCCAAGCATCACCTCAACCACAAGCACGACCTGATGCACAAGGCTGTGGGATGGCTGCTACGCGAAATGGGCAAGCGATGTAGCATCGATGAACTCCGCACATTTCTTAAAGACCATGCCGCCATCATGCCACGCACTACCCTACGCTATGCAATAGAACGAATGGACAAAGAAGAACGAGAATACTGGATGAAATACAAATCAGCCATGCACATCAGATAGACAAACTAGCTTGGCTATATCAGAACAATAAACTATTTCTCCACCTTTTCAATATCGCTGCTGAGGTCCTTGCTTAAATCGCGATTAGCAAAATCAGCGTTCTCGGGCATATACATATTAAAATAAGGTGTGGCGTCAAGCTGCACCTTCATAGCTTTGTTAGTAACAAAATTGAGCATGTGGCCTCCCTTGGTGCGATCAGCCGAGATAAAATGACAGTGCCAGCCTGGAGTGTTCTGCGCAGTAAAGAACGAAGGGAAGTAAACTGCAACTATTGTACCGCTGATATTAGGATAAGTAAACTCGCGCTGGTCTGTAGCCAAAGCCTCAGCCAATGGTTTGTAAGGCTTGTTCTGAGGAAGTTCACTACGCACAAGCACGCTGTCGCAATTGTCAACATCAATGCGAACTGCATAAATCAGATTCTTGCCTTTCTTCTCAACTATGGCAGTCAACTGCTTTGTCAAATCCTCAAGACTTGCAACACTATTAAAAGTCACGGTTGAATCACAATCAAACTTGGTGACTGAAGCGAAAGGCACTCCAAGCTTATCATCGGCAATTTTCACACTTCCGTCATAACGGGCCTGATAAACATTGCCGTCCAAAACGATCATCTCGCCGTCAACAGCATCAAATGTGCCAAGACCAATATCGCCAAACTCACGCAACTCGCCCACGCTAACAAAGCCGTCGTAATTACCAACCATAAGAGACTGCAAGGTGGCAACCTGATACATGGATTCGGGATTTACTGTCGAATGCTGAGTAATGACCTCGTTCTTATCACAAGACGAAACCGACATTGTAAAAACTAACGCTGCAATAAAAGATAATGGCTTGATTATGCGTTTCATAATGTTTTAAA
>JAGHTV010000065.1 GCA_018065165.1 Candidatus Sodaliphilus fimicaballi
GGCAACCAATATGCCGCCTCACAACCTTTCAGAGTGTATTGACGGATGCGTCGCACTGCTCGAGAATCCCGAGATGGAGGTTGAGGACATCATGCAATATGTCAAGGCACCTGATTTTCCCACTGGTGGTATTATCTATGGTTACCAGGGTGTAAAAGATGCATTTGAAACTGGTCGTGGCCGCATCATAGTACGCGGTAAGACCGAGATTGAAACCGAACATGGACATGACAAGATTGTCATAACTGAGATTCCTTACAATGTGAATCGTCGTGAGCTCATTATGTCAATTGCACGTCTTGTCGAAGAAAAGAAAATTGAAGGCATTTCAGATGTTAACGACGAGAGCGACCGTCACGGTATGCGCATCGTGGTTGATGTAAAGAAAGACCAAAATGCCAATGTCATAATCAACAAGTTGTACAAGATGACCGAGTTGCAGTCATCTTTCAGTGTTAACAACGTGTGTCTCGTTAACGGACGCCCCCAAACTCTTAACCTGAAGCAACTGTTACAACACTTCCTTGATCACCGTCATGAGGTGGTGATTCGTCGAACTAAGTTCCAACTAAAGAAGGCACAAGACCGTGCTCACATTCTCGAAGGTCTTATCGTTGCTAGTGACAACATCGACGAGGTAATTGCTATCATCAAGAGTAGCAAGACTACCGAGGAAGCCATGACCCGACTGGGTGAACGCTTTGGCCTTGATGAGGTCCAGACTCGTGCAATCGTTGAGATGCGTCTGCGTCAGTTGACCAATCTGGAACAGAACAAGTTGCGTGATGAGTTGGAAGAGCTGATGAAGACAATCGCTTACCTCGAGTCAATCCTCAACGATCCCAATGTTTGCCGCAAGGTTATTGAAGACGAGCTCATTGAAGTTAAGGAGAAGTTTGGTGACGAACGCAAGACAACAATTGAGTACTCATCTGAAGAGATGAATGCCGAGGACTTCTATAGCGACGATCCCATGATTATCACTATCTCACACTTTGGTTACATCAAGCGTACACCACTCAGTGAGTATCGTGCTCAAAATCGTGGTGGTGTTGGTGCCAAGGGTAGTGATACGCGTGACGAAGACTTCATTGAATTTGTATATGAGGCTACTAATCACAATTACATGTTGTTCTTCACTTCACAAGGCCGTTGCTACTGGTTACGTGTATTTGAGATTCCTGAGGGTTCAAAGAACAGCAAGGGTCGTGCAATCCAGAATTTGCTCAACCTTGGTCCTGAGAATCGCATCTTTGCATTCGTTCGTGCAACTAAGTTGCTCGATCCCGAATACAACCAGTCTCACTATATTATGTTTGCAACCAAGAATGGTGTTGTTAAGCGTACCAGCCTTAAGGACTTCTCTCGCCCACGTTCTAATGGTGTCAATGCTATTAATATCCTTGACGACGATCAACTCGTGGGTGCAGTTATGACCGAGGGCGATAGCGAGATTATCTTGGCTAACCGCAATGGTCGTGCAATACGCTTCAACGAGTCTAAGGTTCGCGTAATGGGTCGCACAGCAACTGGTGTTCGTGGTATGACTCTCGACGGTCCCGACGATGCAGTTGTTGGTATGATTTGCATGCGTTCTAACACTCAAGACGATGTTCTTGTAGTATCAGAGCAAGGTATGGGTAAGCGTAGCAAACTCGAAGACTATCGTGTAACCAACCGTGGTGCTAAGGGTGTTAAGACAATGAACATTACCGAGAAGACCGGTAAACTCATCTCAATACGCAATGTAAACGATGGTAACGATGTGGTTATCATCAACAAGAGTGGCATCATCATTCGCCTGCGTGTTAAGGACCTCCGTGTCATGGGTCGCGCAACTCAAGGTGTTCGCCTCATCAACCTGGAGCGTAAGAACGACGAGATTGCTTCAGTTTGCAAAGTTGACACTGAACCCGAGGCAACCGATGAGCAAAGCGTAGAATACGCATTTGCTGAGGAAACACCCATCGTTGACGATGCTGTTGTTGAAGAATCAACTCAAGAAACTCAAGATTCTGATAACGAACTAAATAACGAATAATAACTTTTAACTTATAGACAAATGAAAAAATTAATTCTTTTAGTAGCATGTGCTTCGCTGTTGTCAAGCAGTGCTATCGCTCAAGATGTAACTGAGCTCTTCACTAAGGGTAAGGAAGCTATCGCTAAGTATGACAAGCTTGCTGGTGATCTTATGCTGGCTAAGACTAAGGACCCCAACGCTGCCGATGCAACTGCTAACGAGCGTGCAGCTCTCCTTATGGAAGGTCTTAACTATCTCAACAAGGCTCTGCCTCTCGATACTATCATTGAGGTAGATAAGAAGACAGGCGAACCTAAGATTGACAAGAAGACTGGTCAACCCAAGTTCAAGGTAAAATATTCTAAGGAGATTCAAGACATGCTGGTTGGTCACATTAACGACCTCGGTAATGTAGGTGATAACTACTTCCAGGCAAATGACTTTGCTAACGCATATGTTGCTTATGGTGCTTATGCTGACGCTCTCAATAGTCCTCTTGCTAAGGAACGCAACTATATTCTCGCTGACACTGTATTTGGTCAAATTCTTTTCATGCAGGCTTATTCTGCTTACCAAATCAAGGACTTTGAAAATGGCTATGCTCTTTCAAAGAAAGCTATGGCTCTTGGTTTCAACAAGTATGGTGTAGGTGATGTTAAGAACTCTTGTGTAGCTAACATCGTTCAAAACTTTGTTAACGAGAAGAAGTTTGATGCTGCTAACGCTTATGTTGACAAGTTGCTTGCTGCTGAACCCACAGGTTTCTTGTATGACATTAAGGGCTTCGTAGTTGAGCAGGAGAAGGGTATTGCTGACGCTGCTGAGTACTTCAAGAAGTCAATGGAGGCAGGTTTTGGCAATGGTGTCTTCGACTATGGTCGTAGTCTTTTCACTAAGGCTCAGGCTTACATCGAGGCTAACCCTGACAAGTCAAATAAGGAACTTGCTCCCACATTGGTTCCTATGCTGAAAGAGGCTAAGGCTGTTCTTGAACAAGCTAAGGTTGCTGCTCCCGAGTCAGCTGCTGGTGCAATCGTTGACCAGCTTGACTATCAGCTCGAGCAACTCGACGCTAAGTAAGATCAATTTCTAACTTATTATAACGCTGTGCACGCCATTGCGCGTGTACAGCGTTTTCCCATAACATATAAATATCTATCATTGTGAGACGCATTTCATTTGTATTTTTATCAGTACTTTGTGTATCGTTGTTGGCTACCGCACAACATCGTATTCTTGGCGATGTAAAGAAGAAGATTAGCTCTCTTACTCTTACTACCGATGTATATAAGAATGCTATCGCTGCTCTCAAGCCAGCATTAACTCACGACGAAACTAAGAATATTGCTGAGACTTGGTATTTGCAAGGTAAACTTCAATATGGATACTATGATAAGTTTATGGATGCAAAGACTGTAGGCAAGAAGGTAGATGTTAAAGTTATGGGACATGCCCTTATTGATGGTTACGCAGGTTATACTCGAGCTTTGTCATTAGATACCGTTATGGAGACCAATAAAAATGGCGAGGTAAAGATTGACAAGAAGACCGGTTTGCCCAAATTCAAGACTAAATTTTCAGCAGAGATTGTTAGTCGTATGATATCACACCACAGTGACTATAATGTTGTAGGTGGTGAACTATATAATATAAAAGACTGGGATGGCGCGATTAAGGCATGGGATATATTTTACACGATGAATGATTTCATTATGGCTCATGGAGGTCGCGAGGTTCCCGATTCTGTACTGGGTCAAGCACGATATTATCAAGCCATTGCAATGTGGCAAAAAGGTGACAATGCAGGTGCTGTCAGTTATTTTGCTATTGCTCGTTCTCTAGGATACGTAAAAAAGGAAAGTTATGACTATGCTCTTGTGTGCTTGTCGTCGTTAAATGATGAGAAAGGTATAGTGAAGCTTGCCAAGGAAGCCTATGACCGATTTGGAACTGAAGATACGCAATATGTACGCATTCTTATCAATGATAATATAAATAAGAAGGATTATGTCAAGGCAAGCGAATTGCTTGATGAAGTTATCAATAGCAATGATAATGATGCCGAGATTCAGAATCTTAAAGGTATTGTTGTTGAGCAGCAAAGCAATATCGAAAAAGCCTTGCCTTATTACAAGCGTTGCGTTGAACTCGATCCTGACAATGCTCAAGGTTTGTTTAATGTGGGAAGATATTACTACAACGAAGCTACTATGATTCCCGAGAGGTATCCTCGTCTGTCGGGACGAAAGCTCAACGAGAAGCTTCATCCTCTATATCGTGAAGCCCTGCCATACTTTGAGAAGTCTTACAAGCTTGACCCATCTAACGAAGATGTCAAGAATGCTTTGCGTAATATTTACTACAAGTTGGGCGAAGGTAAGAAGCTGCAACAGATTGAAAAGTAAGTATACTGTATTTTCTAATAAATAACGGCCAGCGGTATCGCTGGCCGTTATTATTAGATATTGTAATGACGTTTCGTTAAATTCCAATACGTACTACACCACGTTTGCTGGCGCGTACAAAGTTGACAATCTCGTCACGCTCAGCTGATTCGGGAAGTTCTGCTTCAATCTTAGCAAGAGCATCGGTAATGTTGAGACCTGACAGGTAGAGAGCACGATATACATCTTGGATTATATATATTTGTTCTCTTGTAAAGCCACGACGGTTTAGACCAACCGAATTGACACCCTCGTATGACAAAGGATAGCGTCCTGCCATTACATAAGGCGGAATATCCTTATTAACGAGCGAACCACCTTGAATCATCACGTGACTGCCAATGCGGGTAAACTGATGAACAAGAGCACCACCACCAATTACCGCCCAGTTGCCTACTACAACTTCGCCAGCGAGTTGTACAGTGTTAGACATGATTACGTTGTCGCCAAGTACACAGTCATGTGCTACGTGGCAGTAAGCCATGATAAGGCAGTTGTTGCCAATTACAGTCTTGCCTTTAGAAGCTGTACCACGGTGGATGGTAACGAATTCACGAATAGAAGTGTTGTCGCCAATGATAGCTACAGTGTCTTCGCCTTTGAACTTAAGGTCCTGGGGAATGTCGCTTACTACTGCACCCGAGTGGATATGGCAGTTCTTGCCTATGCGCGCACCTGAGTGGATGGTTACATTACTATCGATAATTGTGCCGTCACCTATCTCAACATTTGCATCAATTGTAACAAAAGGACCTATTTTAACATCCTTGCCTATCTTGGCTTCAGGGCTAATACTTGCAAGAGGTTGTAATTCCTTGTAATCCATGTTTTACTTGTTTTTAACGATTTGTGCCATAAACTCTGCCTCTGAGACGATCTTCTCTCCTACAAATGCATAACC
>JAGHTV010000111.1 GCA_018065165.1 Candidatus Sodaliphilus fimicaballi
CACTATAACGACGGCGAACGTGGTGGTAGCGTGCGTGTGCGCACCAAGATTGAGAAGATCGACAACAAGACCCTTCTCGTCAAGGACGTGCCTTATGGCAAGACCACAGGCTCGCTTATGGAATCGATAGTGAAGGCTGCCGAGAAAGGCAAGATCAAGGTTAAGCGAGTTGACGACAACACCAGCGAGAATGCCGAGATTATCGTGCAACTGCAACCCGGCACATCTAGTGACATCGCCATCGATGCACTGTATGCCTTCAGCGACTGCGAGATAAGCATCTCTCCTAACTGTTGCGTCATCAAGGACGAGAAACCACAGTTCCTCACCGTGAGCGATGTGCTGCGCTATAGCGTTGACCGCACTAAAGACATACTGAAGAAGGAACTTGAGATACAACGCAACGAGACACTTGAGACTCTGCACGGAGTATCACTGGAGAAAATCTTCATTGAGGAACGCATCTACAAGGACAAGCAATTTGAAAACGCTCCTGATATGGACCATGCGGTTGCTCACATCGACAAGCGACTGGAGCCGTTCAAGCCCTCGTTCATACGCGAGGTGACACGCGACGACATCCTCAAGCTCATGGAGATAAAGATGGCTCGCATCCTCAAGTTCAACATTGAGAAGGCCGAGAACTACATCGCTACCCTCAACGACCGCATTGCCGACATCGACTACAAGCTCAACCACCTCGTGGAGCACACCATCAACTGGTATGAGGGTCTCAAGGCCAAGTATGGTCACAAGTACCCCCGCCGCACAATCATACGCGAGTTTGACACCATCGTGGCAGCCAAGGTGGCCGAGGCGAGCGAAAAGCTCTACATCAACCGTGCCGATGGTTTCATTGGCACAGGCCTCAAGAAGGACGAGTATGTGTGCAACTGTAGCGACATCGACGACATCATCCTATTCTACAAAGACGGCAAGTACAAGGTTACCAAGGTGGCCGAGAAGCTCTATGTGGGTAAGAATGTCATATACCTCAATGTGTTCAAACGCAACGACTCACGCACCGTGTACAACGTGCTGTACATGGATGGCAAGGGTGGCACAGTGTTCATGAAACGCTTTGCCGTTACAGGCATCACCCGCGATAAGGAGTATGACCTCACTCAAGGCAAGCCTGGCAGCAAGGTGAAGTGGTTCACAGCCAACCCCAACGGTGAGGCTGAGGTGCTCCGCATCACACTCAAGCCCAAGTTCCGCCTCAAGGTTAACCAGTTTGATGTTGACTTGGCCGAACTCGCTATCAAGGGCAAGCAGTCACGAGGTAACATCGTAACCAAGAACGAGATACAACGCATCACCCTCAAGGCCAGCGGTACATCGACCCTGGGCGACCGCGAGGTGTGGTTCGACCCCGATATCCTGCGCATCAACTATGAGGGCCACGGCCGTTCACTGGGCCTCTTTGGCGGTGACGATCGCATCCTGGTAATCATGAAGAATGGTGACTTCTACACCACTTCGACCGAGGCGAGCAACCACTACGAGGAAGGCATACTGCGTATCGAGAAGTATGTCGAGGGCAAGGTGTGGACTGCCATCGTTGACGATGCCGACCAGGGCTACCTCTACGTGAAACGCTTCCCGCATGAAGACAATGCGAAGAAGCAGAGCATGAACGGCAGCAACGAGGTATCTAAACTCATCTTGCTCACCGACGAGAAATATCCACGATTCAATGTCAAGTTTGGTGGCGGCGACGAGTTCCGCGAACCACTCATCATCGATGCTGAGGAGTTTATCGCCGTGAAGAGCTTCAAGGCCAAGGGCAAACGCGTATCTAACTACGAGATTGCCGAGGTTACCGAAATTGAGCCACGCGAGGTTCCCGAGGAAGAACAGGAACAACCCATCGAGGGTTCTATAGCCGAGGATACAGTTACCGAGGTTTCTCCCGAGGTTAAAGAAATACCCGAGCCCGTGCTCAACGAGGAGACAGGCCAGTGGCAACTATTTGGCACCGACGACAATGAGAGCAATGAAGATTCTCAAGAGAATAAGTAATAAAGTGCTGATGGCGGCCATAGTTGCCGCCATCGTCATTTGTAACGCACCCGCATCGCTGGCACAAGACAGCGACGAGGTGGCACGCCCAGTGGCTACAATGTTCACTCTGGACCTGGGCGGTGCAAGCGTGCGCGATACATACCTCACTCCCCTCACCTATCACGGCACACACCTGGGGTTAGGATTCAGCGCCATGCAGGCTACAGGATTCAACCCCGAGCAGTGGGTACGTCACCTGGAGCTAGGTGTTGAGTATGACAATGTGCACAACCCCACAGGCAACCACACCATGCACGGAGTGATGGTGGACGGTCGCTGGAGCCTAATGCGTCGGTGGCGTCACAACAGAGGCCTGCAACTGATGGCAGGCGGAATGATAGGGGTACGAGGCGGTGCTATATACAACCCGTCAAACTCCAACAATGTGGTTTCAGTCAAGGCACACATGGGCGTGGGCTTGGTAGGAGCAATCGTCTACCCCATCCACATCAAGCGACTGCCCGTCACGCTCAACTGGACGGCATCAATACCGCTAATTGGCGTCACCTACTCGCCCGAGTATGACGAGTCTTACTACGAGATGTATGTGGGTAACCACAGCAACCTTGTACACCCTGCATGGCCAGGCAACAGGATGGAGATCAACTCGCAACTGGCTGCCGACTTGCATCTGGGCAACACCATACTGCGTGTGGGCGTGCAAGGCCACAGCGAGGCCATGCACATCAACAACTTGCACACACGCCTTTTCAACACATCATTTGTACTGGGGTTGGGAGGCGACTTCCTGAATCTAGGCCGCAAGCCACAACCAAAACGCGTCATCTCTAGCATGTATTAACTATGAATGTACTCAACAAGATATATTGCATTGTGGCCGTGCTCATAGCCTTGCTGGCAGGAGCCTGCAACGACGAACCAAAAAATGGTGGCACAGCTATGGAAAACTTTGACGCCCTGTGGACCATCCTTGACGAGCACTACAGCTTCTTTGCCTACAAGGATGTTGACTGGAACGAGGTGCGCACCCGTTATCGCAGCAAGGTGACACCAGCTATGACACAGACCGAGTTGTTTGCACTGTGTAGCGACATGCTCAAGGAACTCAAAGACGGCCACACCAACCTCATTGCGGCCCACGATGTATCACGTTACTGGATTTGGGAGAAATACCCTGTAAACTATGACGACCGACTCATCGACGAGTACTACCTCAACTTTGACTATCGTCGCACCACAGGCATTAAGTACCAGATACTTGACGAAAACATAGGCTACATGTACTATGGAAACTTCTCAAGCACCATAGGCAAGGGCAACCTCGATATAGTGTTCAACTACCTAGCCTCGTGCGATGGTCTTGTCATAGATGTGCGCAGCAATGGCGGCGGACTGCTCACCAACGTAGAGACGCTAGTATCACGATTTATCGAGGAACGCACTCTCGTGGGCTATATCTCGCACAAGACAGGTCCCGATCATAACGCATTCTCCAAACCATTTGCTTACTATATGGAGCCGTCAAAGGGTAATATTCACTACCTGAAACCCGTAGTGGTGCTGTGCAATCGAGGGTCATTCAGCGCAACCAACAATTTTGTTTCCATAATGAAATCACTG